>JADGOD010000285.1 GCA_017883125.1 Acidimicrobiales bacterium | reverse complement strand
GACTCCCCCGCCCGCGGCGATGCACATATCCGGCGGCGACAAGGGGGCACGGTCTCCGGTGGACGTTCAGGATGCCCAGGAGACCATCTCAGGTCTTCATCGGGGCCATGTCGGGGATACGGAACTCTGTCGCCCTTACGAAGGGGACCTGCGAAGCTTGAACTGGGCGCCAGCAGGATCAGTAACGACGGCGAGGCGTCCATAGGGGGTGTCCTCGGGCTTCCTTACGACTGTTCCGCCGAGCTGCGTGGCCTTGGCGACGATCACGTCGACGTCGTCGGCCTCCCAATAGATGGACCAGTGGGACGGCACGCCTTCCGGAAGGAAGGCGCTCGCGTCGCCAATCCCTGCCAGCTCTCCATCTCCCCCAGGGTCGCGCATGGTGGAGTATCGGAATTCGTCGGTGTCACCGACTGCGTTGATGTCCCACTGGAACACCGAGCGATAGAAGTCGATGGCGCTGGCATGATCCCGGGTCAGCAACTCGAACCAACTGGGCGTTCCGTGCTCGTTGAGGACGGTGAACCCTGGAAACGTCGCAGGCTGCCAAGTTCCGAGGGTGGCACCGGTCGGATCGACGAGCACCGCATTCGTCCCAAGATCGGCGACCGGCATCGCCGACGACATGACTTGACCGCCGTGCGCCTCTGCCTCTCCCAGAGTTCTTATGATGTCGTCTGTATTCAGGAAGATCTTCCAGGTGTAGTCGGCCGCCATGTCGTCCATGTCGCCCATCCCACCGGCCACGGGCATGCCATCCCGGGTGAACATGAAGTAGCCACCGAACTCCGGACTCGGCTCCTGAGCCTCCCAGCCGAAGAGCTCGCTGTAGAACCTGCGGCTACCTTCGACGTCAGAAGTCCACAGATCTGCCCAACAGGGTGCTCCGATGGGTGCGCTGTCTCGCGTAGGCATGGATGCTCCTTTCGCTCGGGTGAGCGGTACCCCCACCAAGAAGGTCTCGACATGGGGGAACCAACGGTCCTTTGAGAAGTCTCGTCTGCTTCTGGGGCGGATTCAAGAGATCTCGGCAAGCCCGCCCGGTACTGCGAATTGAGGATGACACCGGAACGGTCGATGAGATCGCGTGCGATCTGATCCAAGGATGGGATCGCCTGGAGCGCCGACGCCACACGCGTCCGTTGCACCGACCTGGCGCCTGAGG
The DNA here is from genome assembly GCA_017883125.1 of Acidimicrobiales bacterium. GTDB lineage: Bacteria > Actinomycetota > Acidimicrobiia > Acidimicrobiales > RAAP-2 > CAIUMH01. The sequence goes on along the minus strand of JADGOD010000285.1, from coordinate 4,127 downwards.
GAGCGCTCGGTGCATGACTGGTCCAGCCAGTTCGTCGGTGGCCCCTTAAGCGGTCTCATCGGGGTCCGGCACTTGATGGGGACCTTCACCAAGGGCTAGCTCGGCTCGAGCCAGCTCAGGTCTTAGCGGTGGGATGGGGGTCCCAGCCAGCCTGAGGCCGGCGGGCCGACGCCCTCCCTGGCCTCTGGGCTACTCTGCATCGTCGTCGGCGACCCAGTTCACCATCCGGTGGAGCGGGTACATTCCGTCGTGCGGCGAGCCCAGGCTGTGCTTGAGGGCGCTGCCCAGCTTGACCACCCGCTGCACGCCAGCCGAGGCCAGCGCGTCGCGGACCTCGACCTTGCGATGGGTCGGGTAGACTCCCACCGTCTGGGTCGCCACCGTTGCGAAGGCGGTCGCATCGGCCATGTGCTCGACGGCGATGACGTTGACCGTCTTGTTCGTGGGGTGGAAGTCCACCGGCTCCGGCGAGCGGACCACGAGGCCTCGGCCGTCGTAGTCACCCCAGATGCGGTAGTCGGGCTCCAGGAAACGAAGGCCGTCAACCGACTCTCGGATGTCGCTCGGGGGCTTGGGGCCCACCGCTGAGGCGAAGGTGCGGTCGATGCCCAGGCGCTCGTAGAGCAGGGCGCAGAAGTGGTCGACCTGCTCGAGGCTGCCCTCGACGTAGACGTGCCGCGGGGCGACGCAGGCGTCCTGGTTGAAGATGGTGGCGTCCGCCGCCGCCAGCTCCGCCACCAGCTCGAGCGTCCCCGCGGTGGCGAAGGCCTCCTTGCCGATGATGGCCATGGAGACCTTCGGGTCGAAGGCGATCAGCTGGAAGCCCGGCGCCACGTACTTCGCAGCGTTCTCGATGGCCGGGCCGCCGCCCCAGGCGACGAGCTTGTCGAAGTACTGCGAGCGGTACAGCGTCCCCTCAACGGAGGCGTCACCGCCGCGCCAGTACACCGCCGACATCGAGCGGAGCACCGGGTGGTCGGGGGCGATGTCCATCATCGTGCGCAGCACGGCAACCAGGGTGAAGGGGTCGGCCGAGGGCATCTTGAAGACGTTCACGGCCTTACAGAGAGCGGCATCGGCGATCGAGGCCATCGCCGAACTTGGCGAGTTGCCCGCCATCATGTGGACCAGGCGCGGCGGGAAGGCCCGCACACGGCAGACGTTGCCGTGCGGGTCCGCCCGCTCGACCCAGCCGTCGAGCACGTCGAGGCTGCCGAAGGTGTTGATGAGCCGGTACTCCAGCGCCTCCCTGGTAAGGAAGTGCGAGGGGCGCTGGAAGGTGTTCTCGATGACCCGGCGGGGCAGCTGGCTGACCTGCAAGGTCATCTCCAGCGACTCCTGCAGGTAGCTGTTGGTCTCGAGGCTCAACTGCTGGCCGGTCTCCACCAGGAGGTCGATGATCTCGCTGAGGGGGACGTCGAAGGCCGGGCCCGGCTCCGCCCGGGTCGGGAAGAGCTCGTTCAGGATGAGCTTCGGAGTGACAAAGGGGACGCCGAAGTCACGCGAGAGATACTCGGTGTCCTCGCCCCAAACGAGACGGCCCCTCACGACGTGGGGAACCTTGATCTTCGTGGTTGCAGTCGTGGTCATGATGCTCCTCAAGACTCGATGAAGCCACGGACGTAGGCGTCCACGGTGCCGGCGCAGGTGATCTTGTCGCCATCAGGCAGGTCGGAGTATCGGGTGATCTCGTTGTCGATCGACGGACCGGGTCGCCCGCAGCTGCAGGTCCCGAAGTCGGCGAGGATCTTGTCGCCGGAGATCGTCCCGCCCCAGCGGCCGTCGACGGTCGTGTCGAAGAAGGCTGCTCGACCCTCGACGACGCTGCGGTTCGGCTCCGCGAGCTCCTCACCCTCCTTGTCAAGCACGAAGAGCACCAGCTTCGAGGGCACGTGGTAGCGGCCATCGATGCACTTGGGCATGCGGATGTTCAGTTCCTGCATCGAGTAATAGTGCATGAAGCGGTCCGGTGTGATGTTGAGCAGGCGGAAGAACTGGGCCAGGTAGTCGGGTGGGAGGGTGACGCCCTTGAGCCCGCCACCGGTCAGCAACGCGTTCTCGCCGGTGAGTGCACCCTCGGTCGCCCCCATCTCCCGCAGGATCTCGCAGAGCCGGTAGAGCTGGGCAACCATCGCGTGGAAGAAGATCGGCTCGCTGGGGCGCTTGAGAATCTCCTCGGCGAGGTGGTGCAGCCGCCGCTCGTTGTTCGCCTGGCGCTGGGCTTGTTCGGCCTCAAAGGCGGTGATCTCGTCGGGCTTGGCCGTGCCCTCGGCCATGGCGCGGCGCATGGCCGCAAGGCGCGACATGTAGCCGTGCTGGCCACCCACCGGGGTGGCACTCTTGTAGAGCGGGATGGAGTCAGGCTTGGCGTAGCTGCTGAGGATCAGGTCGCGCACAGCGTCGTGGTGGCTGATGCCCGTGTCGGGCCCCACCGGGACCACGTTCCAGACCTGCGCCGGCGGTATCCCCGACACGCTGAGGAGATCGATGAGGTCGTCGAGCGAGGCCTGGCGGTCCTGCATGGTCTTGTTGAGGAAGGAGGCCTTCCCGCTGGTCCCGCTCGAGCTCGAGACGAGGTGCCCTGCGGCCTCGAGGCGGTTAATCCAGTCGTCGACGTCCTCCACGCCCTCGATGTCCACGTTGTCCACGGGGTAGGTCGAGAGCGAGGCGAGCCACTTGTTCATCTGGGCCCACTGGCCCTTGGCGATCAGCGACTCGGGGTAGCTCTTGTAGGTCGTGTGCGGGAACAGGAGCGGGATCATGTCCTCGAAGGACGTGATCGCCGTGATCCCCTCCGCCCCTGCCCGACGCTCGAGCACCGGCACTTGCTTGAAGCGCTGCTGGAAGTAGCCATCCAGCACCTCGATGTCGATCTGCTGCGCTTGGCCTTCTGGCATCTCTGCGCCCTCCACTCCAGCACTCCAGGTTCTGCGTGACCCGAACTGTACCATCAGGTATAGTTAGCGACAAGTGATCCTCTCTCACGCGCTCGGAGGCAGTGGTGGCGATGACATCAGTTGAACGACCGGGCACGAGGGGAGCAGAGGCCCCGGTCGCTCGCCGTGGGGGTCGTCCGACGCGCGAAGAGGCCACGCAGCTCGACTGGGATGTCCGAGAGAGCGCGCTCGGACTCTTCCTCGCCCGGGGCTTCGAGGGGACATCCATGGCGGCGATCGCTCGCAGCGCGGGCACGACGAAGCCCTCGCTCTACGCTCGCTTCGCCAGCAAGGAAGAGCTCTTCCGCTCGGTGGTGGCTTGGGCGACCCACCGCTCCGACTGGCCGCTCCCTGAACCCGAGCCGCCAGTCCTCGACGACCTCGAGGGGGCTCTGGTGGCCATCGCCCGGTCAGCCCGGCATCGAGCCCTCGATCCGTCGATGGTCCAGTTGACGCGCATCGCCATCGCCGAGGCCTCACGCTTCCCAGAGCTCGCCCGTCAGACTCATCAAGTCGGCTGGCCGCGCCAAAAGTTCGTGGTCCAGCTCCTGCGCCAGCATGCGGAGAGCGGGGCGATCGTCGCCGAGCACCCCGAGATCCTCGCCGAGCACTTCCTGGCGATGGTGGCTGGCATGCCCGCTCGACTCGCGTCGCTCAACGTCCAGCGTGACGAGGCGACCCAGGAGCATCACATGGGCGTTGCGATCCAACTCTTCATCCGAGGTCTGAGCCCAACCTAAGCCAGCAGCCCGCATTCAGGGCGCCGCACGCCCGGAGCCGCCTCAGGTGCACCCCGGCCACCACCTGAGTGCGCCGCCGGGACGGGTCGGGATGGTCCTCTGGCGTGGACGAGCCGCATGACAGGAGCGAGATCGGGGCCGGGAGCCGGCTCAGCGTCGATGCTCGGGACTCGGGGGAACTTGAACCCCCTCCCGAGTGGGATTCCTCCCACTGGGTGGTGTCGGAGGACCTACGCGCTCGTTCTGCCACCAAGCACTGGGGACCCGAGTGCCCTGGCTCGCTCATCGACGACCATGCCCAGATACGGCAGCAAGGATTGAAGAGGACGCTAAACGATCTCGCACCCCGGTGACAGAGAGGGCAGTGTTTGGGGTGGGTGGCCAAGGCTGAGTGTGATTCAACTCGATCACAAAGCCCCGGGTGCTTCCTCGCTTCCCAACTAGACGTTCG
>JADGOD010000284.1 GCA_017883125.1 Acidimicrobiales bacterium | reverse complement strand
CGCCGTCGATCAGCATCCGCTTCTCGCCCACCATCTCGTCTGGCATCGACGCCTCCGTGCTCGTGCTGGTCGCGTGCTCGTCCTTCTCGCCGCCGGTGCCCGGGAGTGAGGGTGCGGCGATTCCCTCAGCCGCCGGTCGGCCTCGCCGCGGTCGGCTCCTCGATGGGCCCCGCGGCAAGGATGCTGAGCGGTGGCGCCTCGGCGGCGAGCACCTCGACGATCATGTCGGCCACCTCCTCGGCGGGGATCATCCGGTAGGGGATCATGCCCCGCTCGTGCCAGAGGGGGGTCCACTTCTTGTGGAGCTCGGGGTCCAATCCGCTGTACACCTCGGTGCCGGAAGTCGGGCCGACAACCACCTCGGTGACCCGGAGCCCGGGGACCTCCGCGGCGAGGCCCTGGGTGAACCCCCGGAGCGCCATCTTCGAGGATCCGTAGAGCACGAGGCCCGGGTAGGGGCCGTCGGCCGAGACCGAGGAGACGAACAGGGCGCGGTGCTGGCTTCGCTGGTCGAGCAGGTGCGGCATCGCCGCCCGAGCGACGCTGGCCGCGCCGAAGACGTTGGTGGCGAAGATCTCCAGCCACTCGGCCTGCCGGGCCTCCTCGAGGCTGTGGAGCTTGGTCAGACCGGTAACGTAAACGATGGCGTCCAGGCCGCCGAGGTGGGCCACTGCGCCCTCGATTAGCGCGTCCACGTCCTCGTCGCGCGTGACGTCGCAGGCGATGGGGTGTGCTCCCTCGATCTCGGCCAGGCGCTCAGAGCGCCGAGCCGAGACGACCACGTGGGCGCCTCGGGCCACCAGCGCGTCGGCCAGGACCCGTCCGATCCCGCTCGAGGCGCCGATCACCACGGTCCGCTGCCCGAGGACCCCACCGCTGCTGGCTGCCACCTGGTCCCCCTTGTGCCTCTGTTCTGCGCTCGCTGCGATGGTAGGGCAGATGCCACGCCGGCGCCGGGGCGCCACGGGGCTACCCGGTTGGGCCCAGCTTCTCGATCTCGCGCTCGACGTAGCCCTCGGGATCCTCGGCGCGCTCGAGGAGGATCTGACAGACCTCGTCGTGGGTGGGGACGAAGAAGGTGTTGGCGCGGATTGCCTCGACCACCTGGTCGCCCACCACCGAGGGGTCCAGCAGCGCCAGGTCGGGCACCTGCATCGGTCCGATCTCGCCGCAGATCTGGATCTGCTCCGACCTGCGGCATTACGTGGCAGCCCCAACGGGATTCGAACCCGTGTCTCCACCTTGAGAGGGTGATGTCCTAGGCCACTAGACGATGGGGCCATGAATTGGTCCGAAAACCGCATCAAGCTCGGGGGGAAGGACTCGAACCCTCAATAACTGGACCAGAACCAGTCGTGTTGCCGATTACACCACCCCCGAAGGTGGACCCCTGATGTTATCCGACGCGGAGGCCCCCTCCTGAAGGCACTAGCCGTTGGGGTGCGAGGTGCTCGACAAGAAGCCATACCCGACGACCCGGCCGGCGGCTACGGCGACCGTCTCCTTGAGGAAGTACGGGAAGGTCCCCCATCCCGAGAGGGGCGAGTTCGTGGCGGGATCCGGGGATGGCGAGAACCCGAATGCGGAGGCGATCGCCATGGATCGGTCCTCGTGGAACGGATCGGTGACCACCAGGACCGTCGTGGCCCCCCGGGCCTTGAGCGGAGCAGCGATGCTGCTGATGTTCTGATAGGTATCAGAGCCCCCGCCGACAATCACGCTGGCGGCGGGCACGCCGTGGGCGATGAGATAGGTGGCCGAGACACCAGCTTCGGTGTGGGTGTCTCCGGCGAGCCCACCACCGGTGGTGGCGATCAGCGGAGCTCGTCCGGCGTCGTAGAGAGCCAGCACCCCGTCGAGCCGGGCCTTGAGGTCCGGAGAGGGGACCCCGTTGTACTCGGCGGAGCCGAGGACCACGATCGCATCGGCGTGGTTCGTCGAGTGCTCTCGGCTCGTGAGCCACACCTGGACTCCCGTCACCCCGAGATAGAGCACGACCAGTGCGAGAGACGCTGCCATGGCGCGGATCGCCCACTTGATGGGGAGCAGCATCAACGCTCCGCTCGCCTCAGTGCACCCTCCAGTCGGCGAAGTACCTCATCACGACCGAGGACGGCCAGGGACTCGAAGAGCGGCGGACCCACCGACTTGCCCGTCACGGCGACCCTGATCGGGGCCTGAGCGATCCTCAGCTTGTGACCGAGCGCCTCGCCGAGCGCCGCCGTGGCGACGTGCAGCGCCTCGGCATCGAACTCACAGGAGCCGTAGACCTCGATGGCCTTGAGGAGGATGCCCTCTGCCCGCTCGTCGTTGGCGATCACCTTGGTGAAGGCCGCCTCGTCGAACGGGGGCTCGGGGAGGAAGAGGAAGTCCACCATGGCCGGGATCTCGCCGAGCACGGCGACCCGTTCTTGGATGAGGGGCGCCATCTCGGCGAACACGGCCTCATCGAAGTGCTCCGCCGGCCACGGCGGCTCGGTGCCCTCGGGGGTCCACTGAGCCTTGGCCGGGTCGACCCAGGGGCGGGCGCACTCGAGGAACTCCGAGGAGGAGAGCTTGCGGATGTACTCGCCGTTCAGGTGCGTGAGCTTGGCGACATCGAAGAATGCCGGCGCGTGGTGCACCTCGTCGAGGCGGAACTGGTCGACGATCGTCGCTCGATCGACGATCTCGGAATCCCCATTGGGGCTCCATCCCAGGAGCGAGAGGTAGTTCACGAACGCATCGGGGAGAAATCCCTGGTCGCGATAGGACTCGACCGCCACCGGGTCACGTCGCTTCGAGAGCTTCTTGCGCTGCTCGTTGACCAGCATCGGGAGGTGCGCGAACAGAGGCAGCTCGACGGGGGCGTCGACCTCGTCGAGCGCTGCCCACATCAGCAGCTGCTTCGGGGTGGTCGGGAGGAGGTCCTCGCCTCGGATGACGTGGGTGATACCCATGTCCCGGTCGTCGATGGCGTTGGCCAGGGCGAACAGAGGATGGCCGGTCGACTTCACGGCGACGAAGTCATCCATCGAGTCGTGGGGGAAGACGACCTGACCCCTGATGACGTCGTCGACCACCGTCTCGCCTGAGGCGGGGACCTTGAAGCGGAGCGCGGTCTGCGTGGTGCGGGTCACCGCGCGGTCGCGGCAGAAGCCGTCGTAGCCCGGGGTGGCGTTCTCGTGGGTCCTTGCATCGATCTCCTCGCGGGTGCACTCGCACGCGTAGAGGTACCCGGCCCCGTAGAGGGCATCGGCGATGGCCCGGTGACGGGGCTCGGCCTCGCTCTGGTGGAACGGTCCCTCATCGGGGTCAAGACCCAGCCAGGCCATGGCCGAGATGATCCCGTCGAGCCACTCGGGACGCCCGCGCTCGGCATCGGTGTCTTCGATGCGGAGCACGAAGGTCCCACCCGTCTGGCGAGCGAAGAGCCAGTTGAACAGAGATGTCCTCGCGCTTCCGACGTGGAAGTAGCCCGTCGGAGACGGGGCGAACCTGACGCGGGGAGCCAAGTTCCCGGTCAGTCTTCGACGATCGAGATCGCGCCGGTGGGACAGCTGTTGACGGCCTGGACCACCGTGTCTCGGAGCTCCTCGCCTGGGTTCTCGTTGAGGATGTAGAGAAAGCCATCGTCCCGGACCTCAAAGACCTCAGGGGCGATCCCCATGCACACGCCGTTGCTCGCGCAGACGTCGAAATCGACAACGATCTTCATCCCGGCCTCCCTCTCTCGCACGTCGGTCGCACGAGACTCCAAGTGGCCTCATGCTACCGGCGCTCAGGCGGCGACGGTGACCGAGGAACCGACCATCTCCCAGCGACCTGCCGGCCGGTTCCCCTACGCCTCGGGTCGCTCCGGGGGGTTCACGGAGTTCGCCTCCGCCAAGAGTTCGGCGATGAACTCCTTGTCCGAGAGGATGGGCACGTCGGCGAGGAAGAGCTTTCCGTAGCGCTCGAAGTACATGAGCTGCTTGGCCAAGAGGAAGTAGCCGCGGTCGAAGTCGCTCATCAGGCCGCCCGAATCAGTCGCCATGCGGTGGATGCGCCGCTGGAGGCGGATCCGCTTGAGCGTGGCGAGGAACGATCGCGACTGGAACTCGACCCCGTGGGCCTCGGCCACCTGGACCTGCGTAGCGTTCATCATCTCGGCGAAGCTCACCTCGCCGAACGGCCTGAGCAGGACGGGCTCGATCATCGAGCGCATGAACGCGGCAAGCTGCTCGTCGCTCATCCCCATCGCCTCGCCGATCGCCGGGCCGTAGGTCTTGATGAGATGGTCGGTGACGTCCTTCCACGCTGCCTCCTCGCCGACGACCGCGGCCAGCATCCGGCAGAGGAACCAGTGGGTCTCGGCGTCGAGGCGGCCCACGATCCCCCAGTCAAGGACCCCGATGCGGCCATCTCGGCAGAGCAGGAGGTTCCCTGCGTGGACGTCGCCGTGGAACATCCGGTACTTGACCGTCATGAGGAAGAAGCCCCGGATGAGCTGCTCGATGAGCGGAGCAGGATCGATGCCGAGCTCGCTCAAGGCCTCGAAGTCGTCGATGGCCACCCCGTCGAGGAGCTCCATCGTCAGGACATTCGGCCCCGAGAGCTCCGGATACGGCTCGGGCACGGCGATCAGATCGAGACCGGACTTCGCCACGAGTGCTCGGAAGTGCGCCAGCGCACGTGCTTCGTTCCGCAGGTCGATCTCCTCGCCGATCTGGAGGCGGAACCCGTCGAGCTGCTGGAAGATCGCCCCGGCGATCTGCGCGCCGGTCTGACGTACCAGCAGATCGAAGAGCGGCTCCATCAGATCGAGATCGGTGGCCACGAGGTGCTCGATCCCGGGGCGCAGCACCTTGACCGCCACCTCCCGGCCGTCGTGGAGCACGGCGCGGTGGACGACGGCGATCGATGCCCGCCCGATCGGAACGCGGTCGAACGTGGCGAACGCTACGTGGAGGTCGGTTCCGAGATCGTCCTCCACCCGACGGCGCACCTCGTGAAACGGGACCACCGGGCCGGTGTCAAGACAGGAGCGGAACTCATCGGAGATCTCCTCGCCGAAGAGGCCCGGCGAGGAGGCAAGGATCTGGCCGAACTTGATGAAGGTGCCGCCGACGTCCTCGAACGCCAGGCGCAGGGGCCTGGCGAAGGCCTCGGGAGGGAGGGCGCCCTTGCGGGCGTGGCGGATCTGCTCGATCGCTATCGGAGCGAACCGGCGGCCGAACGCCGCGGTCAGGGTCGCTCCTCGGCGGGCGAGCTCGGCCTTCGTCGGCTCGGGGAGACGGCGGGCGTGGTAGCGGAGGGCTCCGTCGGAGAGAGGGGCTTCCTCGTGAGGGAGTGTCACCCTCCCACGATAGGTCCACCACCCGCCGGAGTGAGCGGGGCTCTCAGCCCTCTCCGAAATGCCTCTTGAGCTCTTGGAGGCCGCCGGCGTAGGTGGCGTCGAAGAGGCCACCGGCCTCATCAGGGTCGACGTCCCACTCCCAGGTCACGGTGCAGCCGGACCCCACGGGGATCACGGTGATCGTCGCCGAGTGCGACTCGATGGGCACGCCCTCGATGACCGTGTAGGTCAGGCGGCGCTCGGCCTCGTCGCGCTCCACCATCCGCTCCTTAATCACCCCGCTGGGCGTGGTCAGCATCCGGACGTCGCCCTCGACGGTCATCGTCCCGAGATCGGGGAAGATCGTCGAGAGACCGCCGAAGTCACCCATGATCGCCCACACCTCGTCGGCGCTCGCCTTCAACGAGCACTCTTGCATCCCTGAAGCCACGTCATTCCCTCCATGATCGGTCGTTGTGCGTACACTACGCCGTCGACGTCACATTCGATCGGAGGAGCCACATGGAGCGACGCGCACTCGGGGATCTCGAGGTCTCGGTGGTCGGGATCGGATGCAACAACTTCGGGATCCGGCTCGATCAGGCCGCCACCACCGCCGTCGTCGACGCGGCGATCGATCGAGGCATCAACTTCTTCGACACCGCAGACATCTACGGGGGCTCGGACTCCGAACGGCTTCTCGGGCGTGCCTTGGGCCCGCGGCGCAGCGAGGTGCTGATCGCCACCAAGTTCGGCGCGACCTACGACGACGAGCCGGGAGGCGCGTCGCCCGCCTACGTCCGCCACGCCTGCCTGCGCAGCCTCGAGCGGCTCGGCACCGAGTGGATCGATCTCTACCAGCTCCACATGCCCGACGACTCGGTCCCGCTCGCCGAGACCTTGGGCGCCCTCGACGAGCTGGTGTCCGAGGGGCTGGTTCGGGAGATCGGCTGCTCGAACTTCACCGCGGCTCAGCTCAGGGAGGCCAGAGCGGCCGCGCCCGGGGCGAAGTTCGTCAGCGTGCAGAACCAGTACTCCCTGCTCTGGCGCGAACCGGAGGCCGAGCTCTTCGCCGAGCTCGATGCGCAGCACGCCGGGCTGCTCCCGTACTACCCGCTGGCCAACGGCCTGCTCACCGGCAAGTACCGCAAGGGCGAGCCGCTCCCCGAGGGAGCGCGCCTTGCCCTCCTGCCCGCAGAGCGCACCGCTCACTGGCTCTCCGAGAACGTCCTCGACACCGTCGAGGAGCTGCGCCGGATCTCGACCGACGAGGGGATCGAGATGCTGAGCCTGGCGTTCTCGTGGCTGCTGTCCCATGCCCAGGTCTCCAGCGTGATCGCCGGAGCGTCGAACCCCGATCAGGTCCGCGCCAACGCCGCGTCCGTGCGGGAGCTCGACGCCGCCCTCATCGCTCGACTCGATGCAGCGACCCGAGGGACGTCGACGTAGCGAGACCGGTCGTCTGCGCCTAGGAGGCCACGACGGCGGCGACCAGCTTGGTCAGCGTGTCCTTGGCGTCACCGAAGAGCATGGTGGTCTTCTCGTTGTAGAGGAGCTCGTTGTCGATCCCGGCGAAGCCAGGTCGCATCGAGCGCTTCAGGAAGACGACGTGCTGGGCGGCGTCTGCGTGGATGATCGGCATCCCGTAGATCGGGCTCCCCGGCACGTCGTCCGCGGCCGGATTCACCGTGTCGTTGGCTCCGACGATGAGGGCGACGTCACACGTGGCCAGCACGGGGTTGGCCTCGTCCATCTCCTTGAGCTTGTCGTAGGGGACGTTCGCCTCGGCGAGGAGCACGTTCATGTGCCCTGGCATGCGGCCGGCGACCGGGTGGATGGCGTAGAAGACCTCGACTCCCTTGGCCTCGAGCTCGTCGGCCAGCTCGCGCACGGTGTGCTGGGCCTGGGCGACGGCGAGGCCGTAGCCCGGGATGATCGCCACCTTGCGGGCGTAGGCCATGAGCACGCCGATGTCGTCGGGCGTCCCGGTGCGCACGCTCCGGGTCTCGTCGCCCGCCTCGCCGCCCGTCGCGGTGATGTTCGACCCGAAGGCGCTGAAGAGGATGTTGGCCAGGCTCCGGCCCATCGCCTTGCACATCATCATCGTCAGCAGCAGACCCGAGGCGCCGACCAGGGTGCCGGCGACGATGAGCATGTTGTTGTTGAGGGTGAAGCCCGATGCGGCGACCGCCACACCGGTCAGCGAGTTCAGCAGCGAGATCAACACCGGGACGTCCGCTCCGCCGATGGGCAGGACGAAGCCGATCCCGAGGAGGAGCCCCACGACCATCAGCAACCACATCAGGGGGGTGGAGGCCGTCACGAGCACCAGGATGATCAAGACCACCGCGACGATCGTGACGAGCGCGTTGACGATCTGCTGGCCCGGATAGGTGATCGGGCGACCGGTGATCAGCTCTTGGAGCTTGATGAAGGCGATCGCCGAGCCCGAGAAGGAGACCGAGCCGATCACGACGCCGAGCAGGACCTCGAGGATCTTGTAGGTGGCCTGGGTCTTGGCATCGAGGCCGACGAACGTGGTGATCGACACGAGCGCGGCGGCTCCACCACCGACACCGTTGAAGATGGCCACCAGCTGAGGCATCGCGGTCATCTTCACCAGCCGGGCCGCCGGAACGCCGATGACGACGCCGAGGACCATGGCGACCACGATCAGGCCGATGTGGTGGAGGTTCGGGGTGAAGAAGGTCGCAACGATGGCCAGAGCCATGCCGGCCATGGCGATGAAGTTCCCGGACCTGGCGCGCTTGGGGCTTGAGAGCCCCTTGAGCGCCAGGATGAACGTGATTGCGGCGACCAGATAGCAGAGCTCGAGAATCGTTCCCGTGCTCACGAGACCGCCTCGTCAGCCTTCTTGCGCTCCTCAGGCTTGGGCTTGAACATCTCGAGCATCCGGTCCGTGACCGTGAACCCGCCGACGACGTTGAGCGTGGCGAGGAAGACCGCCACGAAGCCGAGGATCTGCTCGGTGGTGGTGGTTGCACCTCCAAGGACGAGGATGGCCCCCACGATGATGACGCCGTGGATGGCGTTCGAGCCCGACATCAGCGGCGTGTGCAAGATGCTGGGAACTCGGGCGATCACCTCGATCCCCACGAAGACCGAGAGGATGAAGACGGTCAGGTACTGAAGCAGCGGGTTGCCCACGGCTCAAGCCTCCTCCGGGGTAGCCGCCGGCGGCGGGGTGATGGGCTGATAGGGGGCGCCGAGCGCTTCGGCGGCTGCGGCGTTGGCCACGGCGCCATCCTTCAGGACCGTGGTCCCGATGACGATCTCGTCCGCCCAGTCGGGAGCCAGCGCTCCGTCCTTCGAGAACAGGGCCAGGAGGTTGATCACGTTGCGCGAGTAGAGGAAGCTGGCGTGCGTGGGCATCCCCGAGGGTGGGTTGGTGAGGCCGACCACGCTGGCGTGGTTGCGTCGGACCACCTCGCCGGCCACGGTGACCTCGCAGTTGCCGCCTCCGTCAGCGGCGATGTCGATGATCACCGCACCGGGGCCCATCTGGTCGACCATCGCTGCGGTGATCAGGATCGGTGCCTTGCGACCGGGGACGGCGGCAGTGGTGATCACGACGTCGGAGAGCGAGACCTCCTTGGCGAGCGCTGCCTGCTGTGCGGCCAGCTCGTCGGCGGTGAGCTCCCGGGCGTAGCCACCGGCTCCCTCCGCCGTCACGCCGAGATCGACGAACCTCGCCCCGAGGCTCTCGGCCTCTTCCTTGGCCGCTGCTCGAACGTCGTATGCGCTCACCACCGCACCGAGACGTCGGGCCGTGGCGATGGCCTGGAGGCCGGCGACACCCACCCCCATGACCAAGACCTTGGCCGGAGGCACCGTGCCGGCGGCCGTCATGAACATCGGGAAGAACTTCGCCAGGTGCTCGGCGGCGGCGAGGCCGGCGCGATAGCCCGAGACGGTGGCCTGCGAGCTCAGGGCATCCATCGACTGGGCCCGGCTGATCCGTGGGAGCAGGTCGAAGCTGACGGCGGTCGCCCTCTTCTCGGCGAGCACCTTGAGCGCCTCGACCGACTGGCCGGCCTGGAGGAAGCTCATGACCAGGACCCCTTCGGGGTAGCTGGCGGCCTCTCGGGCGTCGGGAGCGTTCACCTTGACGATCACCTGGGCGTCCCTCGTCGTCGAGGCGGCGTCGGCCCCGATTCGGGCTCCGGCGTCCGCGTACGCCTCATCGGTGAAGGTGGCTGCTGCCCCTGCACCCGACTCGACGACGACATCCCAGCCCTGGTCAACAAGGCGCTTGGCGATCTCGGGGACCAGCGCCACGCGCTGCTCTCCGGATCGCGACTCTCTCGGCACGGCAAGAATCACGGGTTTTGTCTACCAGACAATCCTGGGTCTCGGCCTACTCTGATCGACCGAGCCGCCCGATCGTCTCCCCGCGGGCTCAATTGAGAGGTCATCGCAGAGATGGGTCCGCCAGGCAAACCCGTAGGATGCGGACGTGGCCGGACCCTCCCTCCCGACGTCGACGCCACTCCCTGGAGCCAAGGGGCACCGTGACTCGATCATCCTGGCGGTGGCCTGCATCGCCCAGTTCATGGTGATCCTGGACGTCTCGGTCGTCAACGTCGCGCTCCCCTCCATCGGCCGATCGCTCCACTACTCGGCGACCGGCCTCCAGTGGGTGGTCAACGCGTACGTCCTGGCGTTCGCCGGATTCCTCCTCCTCGGTGGCCGAGCGGCAGACTTCTTCGGTCAGCGGCGCATCTTCCTCCTCGGCGCGATCCTCTTCTCCGCCGCCAGCCTTGTCGGCGGGTTCGCAGAGACCTCGGCCGTCCTGACCGGGGCGCGAGTCGCACAGGGTCTCGGCGCTGCGTTGCTGGCGCCGGCCACCCTGACCATCCTCGTGACCACCTTCAGCGGACCTCGCCTCCCCAAGGCGCTGGGGGCCTGGGGGGCCGTCGGCGGTTCGGGTGGTGCCATCGGATCGGCTCTCGGAGGGATCCTCACCGCAGAGTTCTCATGGCGGTGGGTGCTCTTCATCAACGTGCCGATCGGGATCGCCGTGATCGTCGTCGCCCTGATCTTCCTCCCCGAGGTCTCGCACCGGACGGCGGCCTCGAAGCTCGACGTCGCCGGCGCCGTGCTCGTCACCGCAGGGCTCACCTGTCTCGTCTACGCCATCGTCGGGACGAACACCCATCCCTGGGGGTCAACGACGACCATCGCGTGGCTCTCCGTCGCCGCCGTCCTGCTGGCGGGGTTCGCTCTCGTGGAGACGACGCTGGCCTCCGACCCGCTGGTCCCCTTCTCCTACTTCCGGAACCGGACCACGGCGGGGGCCAACACGGTGATGTTCCTCATCGGAACCGCCGTCTTCTCGCTGTGGTACTTCCTGTCCCTCTTCTTCCAGGAGGTTCTCGGGATGAGCGCCCTGAGGACCGGTTTCGCCTTCATCCCTCTAACGGTGGCCATCATCATCGGCACCCAGGTCACCGCCCGGAGCATGCCGAAGATCGGGCCGTGGCCGATCATCCTGGTCGGGACAGCCGTGGCCACCATCGGCTTCTTCTGGCTCGGCCACCTCCACGCCACGAGCACCTACCTCGGCGACGTCTTCATCCCGGCGAGCATGGTCACCTTCGCCATCGGTCTCCTCTTCAGCCCCCTCGCCGTGTCCGCCACCTCCCAGGTGGGCCCGGCTCAGACCGGGTTGGCGTCAGGGGTCCTGAACAGCTCTCGGCAGATCGGTGGCTCGATCGGCCTCGCGGTGCTCGCCACGGTCGCCGTCGACGCCACCCGATCCATGCTTCCGGCCTCGTCCCACCCGAACTTCGGGGGGGCGACGAGCCTGGCGGCCAAAGAGGCGCTCTCCTACGGGTACAGCCAGGCCTTCTTGCTGGCCAGCCTCTCGATGTTGCTGGCGTTCGCCGCCACTTTCGTCATCCCGCGGGTGACAGATGTCGCCGCGCTCCGTCGGGCGCCAGCGCCCACCCGAGCCTGAGCGGACCTGCGGACACCCCCTGCGATCCCTATGGTGGGGTCCGTGGGCAACGCGCCGAGCTCGTGGATGGTGATCGAGAGCAATCTGGGAACCTTCGCCGTGGGCGGCGATGATGAGGCCGTCACCGACCTCCTCCTACCGCACGAGGTCCACGACGGCCTCCGAGGTGCTCCTGCATCGGTCATCGTCCGCGATGCGGCCCGTCAGCTCGACGAGTACCTCTCGGGAGAGCGGCGGCGCTTCGAGGTGTCGATCCGGCCCAGGGGCACGGAGTTCCAGCAGGCAGTCTGGTCGAGCCTGGATGGGATCGACTTCGGATCGACCCGCTCGTATGCCTGGGTGGCCGACGTCATCGGGCGTCCCAGGGGAGCACGGGCCGTCGGCCAGGCCCTGGGTCGCAACCCGACCCCGATCATCCGCCCCTGCCACCGGGTGCTCTCCTCTTCGGGCCTCGGAGGGTACGGCGGCGGCTCGGCCCTCAAGCGCTCCCTGCTGGCGATCGAAGGCGTGAGCATCGAGGATGCCGCTACCTCCTACGGGCCGCACCGCGAGCGCGCCTGAGCCGATCGCTCGTCGCAACGGCGACATGGCACCGGTGCGCGCCCGGTCCAGGTCTCCTGAGCAGTCCCTAGGGAGTCCTCGCCGAGACAGCGGGATCGCTCACCTCGAGGCGGGAGAACGCTCCGGTCCGGATGCGGGTGGTGGGGCCCTCGACCGAGATCGCCGAGGGATCGACATCGGCCCCATCGACCGTGGCCGCACCGAGCACCCGGGCGTGGAAGACGACGTCGACCTCCAGGGGTCGGGGCCACTCACCCTCTGACCGCCACTCGAGCGCGGTGCCGTCGAAGGCGAGCGCATCGACCCGAGACACTCCGAACCCATCTCCGGCATCGTCGAACCAGACGCCCGATGCGGTCCCGTCGTCGGCGGGGACGACGTGGAGCGCTGGTCGGACTGCATGGTGATCGTGAGCCAGCCCGCCCTCGGGGCGCATCTCCCCGCGCCAGGCGTCATCGAGGACGACGATCGAGCCTCCACGGAGGAAGACGACAGGCTCGCCGGGCGCGCTCCGGACCACCGGGGTCGTCCCACCGGCGAAGCGCTCGCACAGATCCAGCCGGCCCCGCTCGTCGGTCGCAGCGTTCCAGCGCCACCACGTCCCCGCGGGAAGCGGCACCGTGCGCGTCGCCTCTGCGATCTCGGTGACCTGGGCGAAGAGGATCGACGACCCGAGCATGAAGGCGTCGTCGCACTCGGCGATCTCGTCCGCGGCCATCGGCTCGTCGAACCACAGCGGCCGCAGGAGTGGCGCTCCGGTCGTCGCCGTCACCCATGCCTCGGTGTAGAGGAGCGGGAGCAGCCGGTAGCGGAGCGACAGGAGCCGCTCGATCCGCCGTTGGGTCTCCTCCGGCCAGCACCAAGGCTCACGCGGCGCCACCCCGAGGACCGAGTGGGTGCGGCAGAACGGCGAGAAGACGCCGAGCTCGAGCCACCGCAGGTAGAGCTCGGGGCTCGGGGTCCCGCTGAACCCTCCGATGTCCGAACCGGTGTAGGCCACCCCTGAGAGCCCGAGTCCGAGGAAGGTGGGGATCTGCTGGGCCAGCCCCCTGTGGGTCGCCTCGACGTCGGCGGTCCAGGTCCAGGCGTGGCGCTGGAGCCCCGCCCAGCCGGAGCGGGAGAGCAGGAACGGCCGCTGGTCGGGACGAGCCGCCGCGAGGGCGTCGAAGCCGGCGCGGTTCATCATCATGCCGTAGACGTTGTGGGCCTCGCGGTGGTCGCCGCCGTGGCCCTCATTGTCGTGGCGGGCCGATCGCGGGAGGGTGCGATCGCCGTCGAACGTCAGCGAGGTCGGCTCGTTCATGTCATGCCAGATCCCCGTGATGCCCTTGTCCAAGAGCCGGTCGTAGTACGACGCCCACCACGACCGGGTCGCCGGTCGGGTGAAGTCGGGGAAGACCGCCCATCCGGGCCAGAGGGTCCCCTCGTGGACAGAGCCTCCCTCGTTCAGGACGAAGTGGCCACCCCTGATGCCCTCGTCGTAGACGTCGTATCCCGGATCGCGCCGCACCCCCGGATCGACGATCGCCACCAGGCGCGCGCCTT
>JADGOD010000283.1 GCA_017883125.1 Acidimicrobiales bacterium | reverse complement strand
TCGACCGAGAGCCACAAGGCCAGCGATGGCGAAGTCATCGGGGGCGCCGACGAGTCCCTTGATGGTGGGTTCCTCCATGATGGCCATTGTGGTCATCACCCCACCGAGGCCGCGCTCGCGAGCGGCCAGCAGGATGCTCCAGATGAACGGGTAGACCGACGCGCCACCGGTGAAGGTGTAGCGATCGAGATCACGGTCGATGGCGGCGAGACAGTTGAGATCGACAAGGACCAGGAGCAGGACGGGGACCTCGTCGAGGTGCTCAGCAAAGAGCCCCCTGCGGATCGGGGTCTTCTCTGCCGTCGCGGCCGCCTGGGCGCGCGCCCTGGCTTCGACGTCCCGATCGTTCAGCGGACTGAAGGGGGTCAGGCCGGCGGTCACCTGGCTGACGTACTCCGCATTCCCAGTGGCGTAGAGATCTCTGATCTGGCGACGGATCTCTGGATCCTTGAGCACGATGACGTGCCATCCCTGGCGATTCCCGCCGCTAGGTGCGAAGCGGGCATCATCGAGGATGCCCGCGACAACCTCGTCACTGACTGGCTCGTCCGTGAATCTCCGCACGGCCGGAGTGGTTCGAAGTCCCTCACGAAGGTCCATGAGCAGACTGTAACGGTTGCCTCCCCCGTGAGCGAGAGGTGCGTCAGGCGTCGCGTTTGATGAAGAGCCAGAGCCCGAAGCCGAGCACGGCGGCGGCGTAGACGACGAGAAGCCCGGCGGCGAGCCACGGTTCCATCAGGATTCCGGCGAAGTCGGTCTTGCGAGAGCTAGCCGACGACATCGCCAATCCGATGTTTGATGGCAACCGAGGCTCGATTGGCTTGCCGATGTTCGACGGCAGCAGCTGGATGAGGAGCGGGACGATCAGGAGCACGCCGACGTAGAGGGAGATCGCACCGGTGCTGTGGCGGAGGATCAGGCCTATCCCCAAGGCGACGACCGCCATGATGGTGAGGTAGAGGCCCGTGCGGAAGACGGCGCTGGCGACTCCAGGCGACGAGATCGATACGACCGGGATCGCCGTCGCCTTCAGGAAGCTGCTCCCCGCGGGAAGCGACTTTCCGCCGTAGGCGAGAAGGATCGCCTGGCTGGTGAAGAACGAGGCGAACGTGGTGATCTCGGCGACCACGAAGACGGCGACTGAGAGGACGATCGCCTTGGCGGCCACCACGCTCGATCGGCGAGGGACCGCCGCCAGCGTCGTGCGGATCGAGCCGGTCGAGTACTCCGAGGTGATCATGAGGATCCCGAGGACACCGACGACGAACTGGGAGATGAAGATCCCGGCCTGGGCCATCCGGACCGGATCGAAGGTCACCTTGTCGGCGAGGGGGCGGTGCGACCAGTTGTTGGCGAACACCGCCGCCAGCAGCGCAGCGAACCCGACTCCGGCGACGAAGATGATCAGCAGTGAGATCCAGGTCGAACGCACGCTGCGGAACTTGGTCCACTCAGAGACCACCAGCTGGCGGACACCGGCTCGACCGTGGGTGAGCGGGTCGTTCGACGTCATCACGGTTGGCGTCGCCGTCACAGGGTCTCGTCCTTGTTGAGGTGCGTGTGGAACTCGGTGGAGTCTGACGTCATCTCCATGAAGACCTCTTCGAGGCTCGCCGTCTGAGGGGTGAGCTCGTGCAGCGCGACACCCGCAGCGCATGCGGCGTCGCCGATCCCGGAGGCGTCGAGCCTGGTAACGACGATGCTCCCGTCATCCTGGATGACGGCGCTCCCGCCGATGGTGGTGATGGCGGCGACGAGGGCGTCAGCCTGGGGCGAGCGCACGAGGACCGTCGGGGTGGTGTTCGACGCGATGAAGTCCTCGACAGAGGTGTCCGCGATCAACGAACCTCGGCCGATGACCACCAGGTTGGTCGCGGTCTGCGCCATCTCGCTCATCAGGTGGCTCGAGAAGAAGATCGTGCGTCCTTCGGCGGCCAGGGACTTGAGCAGGTTGCGGACCCAGAGGATCCCCTCTGGGTCGAGGCCGTTGATCGGCTCGTCGAACAAGAGGACCCCGGGGTCACCGATGAGGGCGGCGGCGATACCGAGCCTCTGGCTCATCCCGAGGGAGTACTTACCGACCTTCCGCTTCGAGACGGCGGTGAGACCAACGATCTCGAGGACCTCGTCCACGCGCCGTGCGGGGATGGCGTTCGATTGTGCCAGGGCCAACAGGTGGCTCCGGGCGGAGCGTCCCGGATGGACCGCATTGGCATCGAGGAGGGCGCCGACCTCACGAAGGGGCCAGCGCAGGTCGTGGAAGGGACGGCCGTCGATCGTCACGGTCCCCGAGGTGGGTCGGTCGAGTCCGAGGATGATCCTGAGGGTCGTCGACTTCCCGGCTCCATTCGGTCCGAGGAAGCCGGTGACGACTCCTGGCTCCACGTCGAAGCTCAGGTTGTTGACGGCCCGTGTGGAACCGTAGGTCTTGGATACACCACGTGCCTCGATCATGAAGGTACATTGATGGAGGACATCGTCCAGAGAGTACCACCGAGGGCTGGCGAGAACGGGTGCGAAGGCGTTGGGACCTAATGCCCTAGCGCTGCGCAGAAGGGATCTCTACTCTTGATTGGGATGAAGTACGAGGAGGGTCAATGATCGGGGTTAT
>JADGOD010000282.1 GCA_017883125.1 Acidimicrobiales bacterium | reverse complement strand
GCCTCTGGCTGGCTGACGAGAAGGCGATCGCCTCGCACATCGTCCCCAACATCACCCGGGCCGCCGAGTCGGCCGGGCGACCTGCCCCCCGCATCCTCGCCGGGATCCCCGTCTGCCTCTGCCGGGACGACGAGGTCGACAAGGCGGTGGCGGAGACGAACCGCGTCCTCTCCGAGGCGGAGATCTCCCCGAACTACCAGAAGCTCCTCGACATGGGCGATGCCAGCTCGATCGGCGACATCGCGATCGTCGGGGATGAGGCAGCCATCGAGCGGCGGCTCCGCAGCTTCGCCGCTGCCGGCGTCACCGACATCTCGGCCCGGGTGGTGCCGCTCGGCCAGAACCGCGAAGAAGCTGCAGCCTCCGCATGGCGCACCCGCGAGCTCCTGGCCTCCCTCAACGGGTCGATCTAGGGCCGGGGCGGACCGGGCGCGCGCCCAGCGAGCGGCCCAGAGGAGGCCGGTGTGGCGAATCTTCCTCTACGTTGATCGAGGTCGCCGGGAGCCTCGCTGATCGCTAGGTTGGCACTGCGATCCGGAGCAGGAACCTCGTACGGGAGACCCAAGGACATGGATAACAAGAGCGACATCTACGTTGGCGGCAAGTGGGTGCCCTCGACGGCAGACGAGAGGCTCGACGTCGTCGATGCGACCACCGAGAAGGTCATCGGCAGCATCCCCGCCGGGTCTGCAGAGGATGTCGATCACGCGGTTCGTGCGGCACGTCAGGCTTTCCCGTCCTGGGCGGCGGTGCCGCGCCAAGAGCGCTGTGAGATCGTGGCCAAGATCGGCGAGGGTCTCGCGGAGCGCCAAGAGGAGATCGGAGCGCTGATCTCCCACCAGGTCGGCACACCGATCGGAATCTCCGTCCGGGTCCAGGTCGGAGTTGCACTCGGGGTCTTCGCCAGCCTGAAGCAAGTCGTCGAGGACGTCGTCTGGGAGGAGAAGATGGGCAACTCCCTGGTCCTGCGCGAGCCGATCGGAGTGGTCGGAGCCATCACGCCGTGGAACTACCCGCTCTACCAGGCTGCCCTCAAGACGGCACACGCCCTCGTGGCCGGCTGCACCGTGGTGCTGAAGCCCTCCGAGGTCGCCCCCCTGGACGCCTTCCTCTTCGCCGAGGTGATCGATGCCGTCGGACTGCCGCCGGGCGCGTTCAACCTCGTCATGGGCACGGGCGCTGTCGTCGGAGAGGCGATGGCCGCCCATCCCGGGATCGACGCCATCTCCTTCACCGGCTCGACCAGAGCGGGCATCCGAGTCATGCAAGTCGGAGCCGAGACCGTCAAGAGGGTGAACCTCGAACTGGGTGGGAAGTCGGCGACAGTCATCCTGGAGGACGCGGACCTCAGCGTGGCGGTGCCCGCCGGCATCTACTCCTGCTTCTTCAACTCCAGCCAGACCTGCACCGCACCGACCCGGATGGTCGTGCCTCGGTCGAGGCTGGCCGAGATCGAGCAGCTGGCCATCGCTGCTGCTGCCACCTACACCGTCGGAGACCCCTTCAAAGAGGACACGAAGCTCGGACCGCTTGTCTCGAACGCCCAGCGGGACCGCGTGCGCGCCTACATCCGCTCCGGGATCGAAGAGGGGGCGAAGCTCCTGATCGGTGGAGCCGAGGCTCCTGAGGGGCTGGACACCGGGTTCTTCGTGCGCCCGACCGTCTTCTCCGAGGTTGGCTCCAAGATGACCATCGCACAGGAGGAGATCTTCGGGCCCGTCCTCGCGATCATCCCGGTCGACTCCGAGGAGGAGGCCATCGAGGTCGCCAACGACTCCGACTACGGGCTCTCAGGGGCCGTCTGGTCCAAGGATCCCGACCACGCCTTGGCCGTGGCTCGCCAGATGCGCACGGGTCAGGTCGACGTCAACGGCGGAGCCTTCAATCCCATCGCGCCGTTCGGCGGCTACAAGAGGTCTGGCAACGGCAAGGAGCGGGGCCGCTACGGCATCGAGGACTTCCTGGAGACCAAGTCAGTCCAACTCTGAGCCCAGAGGAGTCAGCGAGGCGCGTAGCGTCGAGCCAGCCCCACGGCGCGGCGCTGGCTCGACGGCAGAGTGACGGCCTCATGATTCCATCTGCCCAGATCGAGATCCGGCCGGATGGAGCCTCAGGCGAGATCTGAGGGCCTCCAACTTCTCTATCCTGTTGTGATGACCATGCGCCTCGTGTCCTGGAACGTCAACGGAATACGGGCAGTCCAACGCAAGGGCCTCTTCGACCCCTTTGTCGCATCGCTCGAGCCGGACGTCATCTGCCTCCAAGAGATCAAGGCCCAGCAGGCGCAGACCGACTGCGACCTGACGGGCTACGAGGAGCACTGGCACTCAGCCTCCAAGAAGGGCTACTCGGGCACGGCCATCTTCTCGAAGACCTCCCCGCTCTCGGTCCAGACCGGCCTGCCTGCGCGGATCGCCAACAGGCATCGACTCGCCGAGGACACCTTCGGCAACTCCAATGAGGAGGGGCGCGTCATCACCGCGGAGTTCGACGACTTCTTCCTCGTCACCGTGTACACACCCAACGCCAAGAGCGACCTGAGCCGGCTGCCGGTCCGCCACCAGCAGTGGGACCCAGCGTTCCTGGCGCACATCAAGGCTCTCAAGAAGAAGAAGCCGGTGGCGATCTGCGGCGACCTCAACGTGGCCCACACACCCGATGACCTCGCCCACCCCAAACCCAACCTGGGCAAGGCCGGCTTCACGCTCGAAGAGCGTGCAGGCATCCAAGAGCTGCTCGACGATGGATTCGTCGACACGTTTCGGATGTTCACGCAGGGCAACGGCCACTACACCTGGTGGTCGAACTTCTCTGGCGCAAGAGAGCGCAACGTCGGATGGCGCATCGACTACTTCCTGGTGTCGTCCGACCTCGCTCCGCTCGTCACTCAGGCTGAGATCCACCCTGGGATCATGGGGAGCGATCACTGCCCGGTCAGCATCACCCTCGATCTCTAGGGGGACCGACGAGGCGGCACGAGTGGCGAAGCTCGTCGTCGACTCAGACCTCGCACGGGTTGATCGACCCAGGGACTACGAGGCGTTCATCCGCAGCCACGTCTACAAAGCCGCAGTACCCGCGGCCGATTCCCTCATGAGCACCGGGGGCCCCTCTCGATGGTTGACGCAACGGTGCATCGCACCGTTGCGTCAGGTCTCCAAATTGATGATCAGGTGTTGTGGCTGCTCGGCGTGGCGGCCATCTTCGCGGTGACCTTCTGGGCCAGCGACTGGGCCAGGGAGGAGGTGAACGGCGTGGGGAACCCGACGAGCACCAGCTGGGCGATCGACCGACCCTGCCGGATGATCAGGAAGCTCATGTTGACGGTCCCGAGGCTGCCATGGGCGTCGGAGAGCGGTATCCCGATCTGGATCATCCCGGACTGGTTGCCGTACTTGGGGAAGGTGCCGAGGGACGCCACCGGGACTCCGACGGTGATCCCCGATGGCATCTCGCTGGCGATCTGGTCGGAGATGTCCTGCTCGTGCCCCTTGATCACGCACTCGGCCAGCTTCGGGTTCGTGAAGGGAGGGAAGTCGGCCTGGGCTTCGGCCGTCGTCGCGTAGACGAACGCCGAGTCGTCGACGGTGGCGAAGAAGCTCTCTGATTCACTGGAGAAGGTGGGGGACGCCGCCTCGGCGGCCGTCACGGAGAGCTGAGCGTTCACACCAAGACACGTCGCCAGCTCGGGGCTCTGGGTCTCGGCGAAGGCATTGGTCGAGGACTCGTCGGTGCTCTTCCCCAGCGAGATGCTCCCGTGCTCGCTCCACCCGGAGGGGAACTCGGCCACGCTGAGGAGCTGCGCCCTGCCCAGGAGCTGGTCAGCCTCGATGTTCTGCACCGCCGTCGTCGAGGTGGTCGAGGTGCTCTTCGTGCTGCTCGACGAGCCGCACCCGCTCACGAGACCGGCGACGATGAGCATCGAGAGGCCCGCTGCAGCGAACCTTCTCCCTGATCTGAACTCCACCCTGGCGCCTCGCTGTGCTGCTCTCATGGCTCCGTCTCCCACTCCCAGATCCTCTGATCGAGATCACCAGCGACCCTTCATGGTCCACTGGAACAACCTTCCTCTCGAAGCCGCCAGGGGCATAGGGGCAAAGGTCCCCTCAGGGCACCAGTTGCACTGAGCTGGACCGACACCTGCGGGCCCGAGGCCCGGTCCTCGGACCGACCTGCGGTCTCAGGGCGCCCCCGACGAATCGGGTCTCTCCTCTGAACGCACGGTGCCGAGCTCGAGGCACGGCTTGGCTGATGGCGAGATCGCCATCCGGTGCACGATCGCACCACAGGTCCGAATCCGGTCAGCCGATCTGGATCCGGACCGACGCCCGATCTGGCGAGGTGCCCGTCGAGTCGAAGAGCACGAGCCGCCACGTCCCCGCCGAGGGGATATTGGCCGTGCCGACCCAACGGCCGTCGGAGAGCGCGGTGAACCTGACCGGAACGATGCGGACTGGGCTGCCGCCGCTGACCGACCCGGCCAGCGCAGCGGGGAGGAAGCCGGTCGTCGAGACGCGCTCGGGGGTGACGATGAAGGTGTTGACGCCCGGGAGCGCGGGCTGGACGACGATGCGGTAGTCGATCTGGTGGCTGACAGCCGTCACCCGGACGGTGTGGGCCCCGGGGCGCCCACGTGCCGCCTCGGCCTCCCGGCCGGGCGAGGACACCACCAGCAGCGAGGTGACGATCAGGACGGCGACAGCGATCAGCACCTCGGCCAAGATGCCGTGGCGAAGCTCGCGCATGTGGCCTTCCTCGCCGGGAAGGTTCTTGTCGCCCGCTCCGATCGCTCGACGCACGGCAGGGATAAGCGAGTCCCGCAAGATCTCCTTTCCGGCGCTGGCCACCACGACGATGGCGATCACCAGGATCGCCTTGATGAGGAGGAGCTGGCCGTAGCTGGTGTGGAGCAGGGCCGACACGCTTCCCACCTGCCGCCAGCTCTGCAGCACCCCGGAGGCCACGACCACGGCGATCGCCGGCAGGGCGAGCATCGAGAACCGCTCCGCGCCGCGACCGGCCTCCACCGAGGGGACCCGCTCGCGCAGAGCGAGGCCGAGGACGCAGACCCCGCCGAGCCAGAGCGAGGCCGCCGCCAAATGGGTGATGTCGAGCACGAAGCCAAAGGGGATCCATCGCCCTGTGCTGGCGTGACCCGAGTAGGCGAAGGTGGCCCACACGCCGACCGACACGAGGGCGACGAGACCCTCGCCGAGCACACGCGGCACGGTCCACAGACGCCGGATCCCGAGGATCACGAGCGGTGCGAGGATGGCGAACAGCGCAGAGCGGACGAGCATCGCCTCACCGAAGCGGGCGTTGAGCACGTCGCTGAGGGCCCCTCCATCGAAGAACGTCGAGAGACCACCTCCGGTTGAGTACGCAGCCTGGAGGGGGATCGCCAGCATCGACGTGGCGATCGCGACGACCGCTGAGCCGATCAGCAGAGCGCGGACGCTCCGACGTGCCAGGATGCCCGGCCAGCACAGCCGGCTGAACAGCAGGCCACCGATGAAGACAAGGCAAGCGAGGAAGTTCGCCGCCCGATCGACCCCGAAGGGGACGCTGACGAGGGGTCCCGAGACGCGGCCAGCGATCAGCCCGCCGATGTCGGCCGTCGACGCGCCCGCCACCCCGACCGAGAAGGTGAAGGCCCCGTGCTCGGGATGGCCGTCGTCGGAGACGACGTGCCAGACCGTGATGAAGGTCCCGTCACCGAGTCGGGGCAGCGTGGCCGAGATCCGCTTCGACGTGACGTGCGCCGGCATCCCCGACACGGGGATCGAGCGGCCTTTCCCGTCGTAGACGGCGAGAGAGCCAGGCGTGGCGTTGACGGCCTCGTCGAAGGTGATGGAGACCGAGGTCGGGGCCGAGCCCGAGGGGAAGTGGGCCGACTGCAGCGGCGAGGTGGCGACCAGGTTGGCGTGCGCCGAGGCAGCGGTGGCGCTCATCCCCAGCGTCAGCACCACGATCAGGGCACCAACGGCCAGTCGCGGTCCGCGTCCAAGGACCGAGATCGATCGCAGCATCGACGGCGTGGGTCTCGAGCGCTATTCGGTGCCGTCGGCGCAGGCCGACGTCCTCACGCCCACCTTCGTCAGATCGACGACGTGATAGGTCCCGTCGTTGCAGGTGATGGCGGGGTTGAGGTGGGCGTAGACGCCCTGGCTGTCCTCGTAGCCCGGCACGATCCAGACGTGGAGCAGCGGTCCCGTCGAGGCCAGCAGCTTGCCGCCCAGCGCGTCGCACTGGGCCTTGGTGGCGTTGCCGTCAGCGCCAAGCGGTGCGTCGATCCCACCGGAGGTACTCCTCGTGATGCAGATTCCCGTGTGCTTGTGCCAGACGTCGTTGGGGCCGGCGAAGCCGGCGGGGTCCTCGACGGTGGCGTTGTAGAACAGGCCGACCACCGGTGAGTCAGGCCTCGTGCCATCGTAGATCCAGGCGAGCGGGTGACGGATCTGCTGGTCGGTGATGGGGCCGGCTCCCGGGCCGGAGGTGAAGTTCGAGACCATGACCATGTGGGTGCCGAGACCCGGGACGAAGGGGCCGGCTCGGAAGGCTCCGGCAGCCTGGGCGTCTGCCAGTGTCGGGTACTCGAGCGCCGTCTGGCGGGCAAGGTCCATCTGGTGGGACAGCTCGGTCCGCTCGGCAGGAGAGAGCGGCAGGTCGAACCCGTGGCTGTGCTGCACCCCGTTCTCGAGCAGCGAGAAGCCCCGATCGTTCGCCGTGCTCGCTCCGGTGCCCACGCCGCTCAGGGCCTGGGAGATCTGCTCGGGGCTCACTCCGGTCGATGCAGAGGCTGATGCTCCCGGGCCGCTGGTGCCGAGGATGAGACCGAAGCCGAGTCCGATCGCCACCCCAACGATCAGCAGCGCCACCGGGAGGCGCCGACCGAGGCGGCTCGATCGAGCGGGCGGCGAGGCCGCGAGCGGTGGGGTCGATGCCTCGTGGTTGCGGTCGACGCTGGCGTCGGTTTCGGACATCGCATTCCCCCTCATTCTCAGTGCGTGGAGCGACGAGGGCACCCTACTGTCGATCT
>JADGOD010000281.1 GCA_017883125.1 Acidimicrobiales bacterium | reverse complement strand
GGCTGCGACGTGCGTGGCACGACCTTGACGTGCGTCGGTCTAGGGCGAACAATGGAGTCCATCGTTCCCGTCGACCGGTCTACGCTGAGCAAGTCGAGTCTTCGGCATGGAATCAGACTGGAGATGGCAATGGTGGCATCTGCATCGCAGGCGAGCTCGACAACACGGCGGAGCACGTCACGGATGACCGCGCCGTGACGTGCATCGTGAAGAAGGTGAGTGCAGATGGTCTTTGTTCCTGACGAGGTGAAGAGGGCAAGCGCTCAGATGACGAACGGCCTCTCGGAGGTCCCCGGACCCCCCGCTGAGGGTGCGCCGAGTCCTCCGATCCAGAACGCCCACGAGGTCAACTTCCCGCACATCGCGGAGTACGCGTTCCTCTCCGACTGCGAGAACACCTGTCTGGTGGCACCGACCGGAGCGGTCGAGTGGCTGTGCCTCCCGAAGCCGCATGATCCGAGCGTCTTCGGGACCATCCTCGACCGAGCCGCCGGTTCGTTCCGCTTCGCCCCAGCGGACAGCGCGGTGCCGGCGAACCGGCGCTACGTCCCCGGGACCATGGTGCTGTCGACCACGTGGCAGACCCACACCGGATGGCTGGCGGTCCGCGACTTCCTCGTCGTGGCCCCGTGGGCAGGAGACGATGGACGAGACGAGAACTATGCGCGGGTCCCTCGCGATGCCGAGGCCAAGCACATGCTGGTTCGGACCGCGACCTGCTTGCAGGGAAACGTCGAGGTCCAGCTCAACTGCGAGCCGTCGTTCGACTACGGGCGCGTCGATGCCGAGTGGGAGTTCACGACGGACGACTACCACCAGGTGAGGACCTCGAATCCGGACTACGTCACGCTCACCCTGACGGGGGACCTCCGCATGGGGATCGAGGGCCGGGCGGTGCGGGCGCGGCACCGGCTCGCCGAAGGTGAGTGGTCGTACGTGACGCTGAGCTGGTCGGACGCCGAGGCACCCGAGTCTCTCGAGGACGTCGGTCGGCTCCGGGGCGAGACCAGCCGTTTCTGGCGGGGATGGCTCGACACCGGGCGGTTCCCCGACCATCCGTGGCGAGAGGTCATCCAGCGCAGTGCCCTGACCCTCAAGGGGCTCACCTTCGCGCCCACCGGCGCGCTTCTCGCAGCGCCCACGACGTCGTTGCCGGAGAACCTGGGGGGTAGGCGCAACTGGGACTACCGCTACACCTGGATCAGGGACTCGTCGTTTGGGCTGTGGGCGCTCCACGCCCTCGGTTTTGAGACCGAGGCCGATGATTTCATCGAGTTCCTGGGCGACGTCCTCGAGTCCGGCGAGCGCGGCGGGGGATTGCTGATGGGCCGGCTCCAGGTGCTCTACCCCATCGACGCCACGAGCCCGGTGGAGGAGTCAGAGCTGGACCACCTCTCGGGCTATGCCGGGAGCCAGCCGGTCCGGGTGGGGAACGCCGCGTTCGACCAGGACCAGCTGGACATCTTCGGTGCGATCGTCGACTGCGTGTACCAGCACACCCGATCGCGCGACTCGCTCAGCGAGCGGGGATGGAGGATCGTCGTCCATGTGGTCGAGATGACGCTGAAGAGCTGGAGCGACCCGGATCACGGCATCTGGGAGGTCCGAAGCGAGCCGAAGCACTTCACCTATTCGAAGATGATGTGCTGGGTGGCCGTCGACCGGGGGGCCCGTCTCGCCGCACTGCGGGGCGAGACCGAGCGGGCGGAGGAGTGGTGGGAGATATCGCGTGAGATCCACGCGGACATCTGTGAGAACGCCGTCGACCAGCGTGGGGTCTTCTGCCAGTTCTACGGCTCGGACCAGCTCGACGCCTCGCTGCTCCTGCTCCCGCTGATGCTCTTCCTCCCGCCCGACGACGAGCGGATCCGAGCGACCGTTCTGGCGATCGCCGACGAGCTGGCCGACGGCGCGTTCGTCTACCGATACCGGGCTGAGAAGACCGATGACGGGCTGGGCGAGTCCGAGGGGAGCTTCACGGCGTGCTCGTTCTGGCTCATCTCGGCCCTGGTCGAGGTCGGGGCGCTCGATCGCGCACGCACCCACTGCGAGAAGCTGATCAGCTCTGCTAGCCCCCTGGGGCTCTACGGCGAGGAGCTCGATCCGAGAACCGCCCGGCATCTAGGGAACTTCCCCCAGGCGCTCACCCACCTCTCGCTCGTCAACGCCGTCCTCCGCGTCATCGAGGCGGAGCAACGAGCCAATGAGGCCAACGCCGGGCCGGCGGGATCGCCGAGCTGGTGGAGCGCCGCGGGACGAGAGGACCGCACCAACATCAACCCGGTATGACCGAGCACATCGACGCCAGGTGCGGCGGCTCGCGAGGCCTCGGGATCATTCAGGTATCCTTGCTCTTCGCGCCTGGATAGCTCAGTGGTAGAGCAACGCACTCGTAATGCGTAGGTCGTGGGTTCAATCCCCACTCCAGGCTCCACTCCAGGCTCCAGTCATGTGTGCCGGCTCCAGAGGGAGATCGCGGGTCCGATCCCGGGTGATGGCGAGATCCTTTGGCTCGACCGATCGGGATCGATGAACGCCGTCGACGGCATCATGAACTGTGGGCTCGACGAGCAGGCCATAGTCGCTCTCACCGAGCAGCGCATGGCCAGGCTGGACCTCCGAGGTCCAGCGGAGCCTGACGAGACCGCCACGGTGGTGATGTTCCTCGCCTCGGACGCCGCCGCCATGATCACCGAGGACACGGTGGTGGCCGACGGCGGGATGCCCCCTGCTCTAGAGAGCACCCGCTCCCACAACGGCGTCGGTTTGAGGATCGATCCGACAGGCGCTCGCCGCACCTGGGGGCTGATGGTAGTTCGGAGCGATCACGTCGAAAGGACATCGCCCATAATTCACAATATCGAGAAGGCCTCGACCGCTCAGCGGTCGAGCAACGCACTCGTAACGCGTAGGTCGTGGGTTCAAGTCTCCTCCTGGGCTCCCTTAGAAGGCGGCACCATCGCCTCCACACGTCTAGCAGGAGGTTGGCTGAGGAGTAGCAGGGCCAATCGTGCTGAAGCAGCACCTTCACGAGCGTGGAGAGGCGTAGGAATCTCGGGTTCACGCCGGGGCTGGCTGGGTATCGGGCCGCCAGAGGTGCCCCACTCGAATCCT
>JADGOD010000036.1 GCA_017883125.1 Acidimicrobiales bacterium | reverse complement strand
GCGGTCCGCTCTTCGCTGATCTCCTCCGGGCGGTCGGCGAGGTCGAGGGGATCAGCAGGGTCCGCTTCACCAGCCCGCACCCCAAGGACCTGCGGCCAGAGACCATCGCGGCGATGGCCACCACCGACGCCGTCTGCTCCCAGCTCCACCTGCCTCTGCAGTCGGGATCGAACCGGGTGCTCTCGGCGATGCGACGTGGCTACACCGCGGAGCGCTACCTCGAGAAGCTCAGCGCGGCTCGGGCGGCCATCGACGACCTGGCGGTCACCACGGACCTCATCGTGGGGTTCCCCGGAGAGACCGACGACGAGTTCGACGAGACGCTGGCGGTCACCGCAGAGGGCGCGTTCGACAGCGCGTACACCTTCATCTTCTCGCCCCGGCCAGGCACCCGGGCCGCCGAGATGACCGAGTCGTTCGTCGCACCCGACGTGGTGGCGGAGCGCTTCGAGCGCCTCTGTGCGGTGGTGGAGCGCTCCGCTCTCCAGCGGCACCAGGCTCGGGTGGGCCGGATCGAAGAGGCCCTCGTCGAGGGCCCGAGCCGACGGAACGCCGCGGTGACCTCCGGGAAGACCCGCCAGGGCAAGCTGGTCCACTTCGCCACGGATCTCGAGGCAGCGAAAGCCCCCGGTGCCCTGGTGAGCGTCGAGGTGACCCGTGGGGCCCCTCACCACCTCGAGGGCGAGCTCGTCGAGCTCATCGCCCCGTCGAGCATCCCACGACGCATTGAGCTCCGCGTCTCCTGACCCGAGGCCTCGTGCCGTGGCCCTCGTGGGCACCACGGCGTCAGGCAAGTCGGCGATCGCCATGGAGGCCGCTCGGGCCACCGGGCTGGTCGAGATCGTCTCGGTCGACTCCATGGCGGTCTACCGCGGCATGGATCTGGCCACCGCCAAGCCCTCGATCACCGAGAGGTCCGAGATCCCACACCACCTGATCGACGTGCTCGATCCGAGTGAGGAGTGCTCGGTCTCTCTCTTCAAGGACCTCGCCAACGCGGCGATGGCGGACATCGCACAGCGGGGGCGGGTCCCGCTCCTAGTCGGCGGCACGGGCCTCTACCACCGGGCGGTCATCGACGATCTGGAGATCCCGGGCCAGTTCCCCGAGATCCGAGAGCGCCTCGAGGCCGAGGCCGCCACGCCCGAGGGGCTCGCCAGGCTGGTGGCTCTCCTCGAGGATGCTGACCCCGTGGCGTCGGCCCGCATCGAGCCGGGCAACGTCCGCCGCGTGGCGAGGGCGCTTGAGGTGATCGAGGGCACGGATCGGCCGTTCTCCTCGTTCGGCCCCGGCCTCGAGAGCTACGCGGCGTCGAGCACCGAGCAGGTCGGCCTCGTCGTCGACCAGCCGCTGATCGATGAGCGCATCGAGGCCCGGGTCGCCTCTTGGATGGACGGGGGCCTTCTCGACGAGGTCAGGGACCTCGCCGCTCGCCCCGAGGGGCTCTCGAGGACGGCGCGACAGGCGATCGGCTACCGCGAGCTCCTCGAGGTGGTGGAGCACGGCGCCGATCTCGTCGAGGCGGTCGAGGCCACGGTCTCGAGGACCAAGAGTCTGGCCCGCCGCCAGCGCTCCTGGTTCCGCAGGGACCCGAGGATCGAGTGGACCGATTCCGCCACCGAAGCGACCGACCGGCTAGTGGACCTGATCGAGCGCATCGCTGCGGGTGCCGAGATGGGAGACTGAGCGGGTGGAACGGATCGTGGGTGCCCTGGCGTTGAGCAAGCATGAGGGAGCGGGCAACGACTTCCTCGTGATGATCGACCTCGACGACCGGGTCCAGCTGACCGATGACGAGGTCCGACTGCTCGCCGATCGACACCGCGGGATCGGAGCGGACGGCGTCATCACCGTCACCGCTGGCACCGGTGGAGGCGACGTGACCATGGCGCTGCGCAACCAAGACGGCTCCTTCGCCGAGATCAGCGGGAACGGTCTGCGGTGCATGGCCCACGAGGTGGTCCGGGCTGGCGTCGTCGCTGCCGGGCGGTTCACCGTGATGACCGGGGCCGGCCTGCGGCAGGTGACCTGTGCGGAGCCTGACGGGATCCACGCGTGGACCTCTGCGGGCATGGGGGCTCTCGAGATCATCGAGATGAGCCCCTCGGAGAGGCGGGCCGTGATCGCCGTGGGCAACCCGCACCTGGTGATCGCGGTCGATGACCTCTCGGCCGTCGACGTGGAGGGGGAGGGATCCGCCCTCCAGGAGAGCCACCCCGGTGGGATCAACGTCGAGTGGGTGGCGGTCACCGGTGAGGACCGCCTCGGTTTGGTGGTCTTCGAGCGAGGTGTGGGCCCGACGTTGGCGTGCGGCTCGGGATCGTGCGCCGCGGCGCTGGCCGCACGTGAGCTCGGGCTCTGCGGATCGTCGGTCGTCGTCGACAACCCCGGTGGGCCGCTTGAGGTCTCGCTGGACGGGGCGGTGGCCACGCTCTCGGGTGAGGTGCGCCTGGTCGCCGATCTCTTCGTCCCGCTCGAGAGGATGCTGTGAGCACGATCCTGCCCTCCACCCTGATCGACCGCTCGTTCCGGGAGCGGATCATCCTGGTGGGCGTGATCCTCCCCCGAACAGATCCCGAGGCCCTCGACGCCGAGCTCGACGAGCTCGCGGCCCTCGTCGACACCGCCGGAGCTGATGTTGTCGGCCGGATCATCCAGCGCCGTGACGCCCCGGACCCCGCGACGTTCCTCGGATCGGGGAAGGTCGAGGAGCTCCACCAGCAGTGCCTGGCCCTGGACGTCGACACCGTGGTCTTCGACCACGGCCTCTCGCCAGCTCAGCAGAGGAACCTCGAGCGCCTGCTGGGTCGAACGGCGATCGATCGCACCGCGGTGATCCTCGACATCTTCGCCCAGAACGCCCGCACCCCGGAAGGCCGGGCCCAGGTGGAGCTGGCCCTCCTGCGGTACCGGTTGCCGAGACTGCGCGGTCGGGGCCATTCACTCAGCCAGCAGGCCGGTGGCATCGGCACCCGGGGTCCCGGTGAGACCCAGCTGGAGGTGGACCGTCGGCGCCTGGTGCAGCGGATGACACGTCTCGAGGCCGACCTCCGCCAGCTCGACCGCACCCGCACGGTCCAGCGCCGTGGGAGGCAACGTGGGCGCCAGCGGACCGTCTCCCTGGTCGGGTACACCAATGCCGGGAAGTCCACACTCCTCAACCGCCTGTGCGAGTCCGACGTGCTGGTGGAGAACCGCCTCTTCTCCACGCTCGATCCCCGCACCCGCCGATTCGACCTTCCCGGCGGTGAGATGGTCCTGCTGACGGACACCGTCGGCTTCGTCCGCAAGCTCCCGCACCAGGTGGTCGAGGCCTTCCGCTCCACGCTCGAGGTGGTGCTCGAGTCGGACCTGATCGTCCACGTGGTCGACGGGTCGGCACCCGACCTGCAGGGGCAGATCGATGCCGTGCACAGCGTCCTCACCGAGATCGGTGCCGACGACCTGCCCGAACTGCTGGTGATCAACAAGGCCGACGCCCTCGGCGGGGGAGACGACGAGGCGGGGGACGAGGCCCATCGGCTGCTGGCCGCGCATCCGGGGTCGGTCCTCATTTCGGCGCGGACCGGACTCGGCATGGACGAACTGCTGGTGACGATCGGCGACCGGCTGCGGGTGGGGGACCGGGTCGTGGAGCTCGAGATCCCCTGGGCCCGGGGTGACGTGCTGGCCGCCGTGCACCGGGAAGGCGAGATCGTGGGCGAAGAGGCCGGGGACACCACGACCCGCATCCAGGTGGTGCTCGACGCCGCGGGTAAGGCCCGGTTCGCCGAGTTCCTGGCCTCGTGAGCGCCGTCGCCGGGGGCTTTGCACCCCCGCCGTACCCCTACGAGCGACTGAACGGGGCCAAGGCGCGTGCCGAGGCCTCCTTCCTGGATCGCGGGGGACTGGTGGACTGCTCCATCGGTACGCCGTGGGACGCCCCGCCGGATGCCGTCCTGCAG
>JADGOD010000035.1 GCA_017883125.1 Acidimicrobiales bacterium | reverse complement strand
GTTCGTCGCTGTGAGCAAGAAGCCGACCTGCTCCGCATACGCGCCTGGTACAACCGCGAAGACCGCCCCGTAGCTCGGGACGAGCGCCGCGAGGCGACAGGCCGGCGCGGACCATCGACGCGCCGCGGTCTCGTCGCGGCGTCGACGTGAGCACGGGGAGCCACAAGGTCAGGGGCACGTGGCAGGAGGCGATCTGCTCATGGTGCTCTCGAATGCCGCCGGTGGTTGGGACGATGAGCTCCATGAGTGGTACGACGCGACGCACCCGCCCCGGAGGCGCGAGGTCCCCGACGTGGTATCGGTGAGGCGGTTCGACCGTGGCCTGGACGCTCCGGCGCTGCCGCATACCGCCATTCGTCCGCCCTCGAGCAGGTTGGATATCTCGTCGAAGAACTGGCCGAAGACCGGGACGTCGGAGAGCACCAAAGGGTGCCCCGCCCCGCGGACCGGGCTGCCCGTGGCGTGGACCGGGGAGACCAGGTTCTCCGGCATCCTGAGGGATCCCGACCCTCAGGGCCGCAGCGAATCGACCATCGGGGGTCTCGGGCTCGAGCAGATCGTGCTCGAGCACGTCTCAGTCGGGGTAGGGCTCCTCGAAGCCGGAGGCCCAGGTGTCGAGGACGCCGCGGACCAGGTCGGTGACCGTGGCCCCCTCCCAGGGCTCGGCGACCTGGCTCGCCATGATGCCCTCGCGGTGGCGCAGCTCGTTCATCGACTCCCGTTGGCCTGAGTAAGAGGGGGGCTGACGGAGCATCCAGAGGATCCCCTCGGCCGCCACCGACGGCGGCTCCCAGTTGGAGTGGTCCAGGCCCGGGGTGTTGGCCACGAAGCCCTCGGACGCGACGGCGAGGTCGATACGGAAGACATTGACGGCGATGTCGTCCTTGGCCACCTGCCGGGCGACATCCACGCTCATGCGCTCGAGGCCGATCTTCGAGACGCCGTAGGCCATGCATTGATCGACGGGGTAGTTCGCCGCCATGGAGGAGACGTTGATGATGGCGCCCCCGCCGCCCCCGGCCCTCATGTGGGGGATCGCCTGGCGCATGGCGATCATCGGCGCGCGGAGGTTGACCTGCATGGTGAGGTCGTAGCGGGCGAGTGGGATGTTGAGGTCGCCGACGAAGGTGATCGCCGCGTTGTTGATCAGGATGTCGAGTCGGCCCAGCTCGTCGACCGTCTTCTCGACCATGTTGATCACGTCGTCGTCGACGGCGAGGTTCGTCGGGATGGCGAGGCCACGCCGCCCGGTCGCCTCGATGGCGGCCACCGTCCCCTCCAGGGTCCCCGGGGTCCGCTGCGGGCTGGCCTCGGTGGAGCGAGCGGCGACCGCCACGTCGCAGCCGGCCTCGGCCAGGGCGATGGCCGTCGCCGCGCCGACGCCCCTGCTCGCTCCGGTGACCAGCGCGACCTTCCCCCCAAGCTTTTCCATTGCTCCCCCTCTTCGATAGACCGACCGAGGGACACGCCTCGGGTTGTTGACATACAAACTGTATGTTAGAAACCAACCATATCTGGAAGCGGGGGGGACGCGACGACCATGACGGCGGCATCGAGGGCGAGCAACTCGGGCGCACCGGCGCTCGCGCTCGACGACGAGGCTGTCGAGGCGCAGGGTCGTCGGGCGGCTCAGGTCGAGAACACCCGCCGAACGCTGCTGGACGTCGCCCGCGAGCTCTTCACCCAGAACGGGTACCAGGCGACCCGGACCGAGGAGGTCGTCCAGCGCGCTGGGGTGACCCGCGGCGCGCTCTACCACCACTTCCGCGACAAGGAGGACCTCTTCCGGGCGGTGTTCGCCGAGGTCGAAGACGAGGTGTCCGCTCTGCTGCAACGACGCTCGGCCGACGTGTCGACCAGCTCGTGGGATCTCTTCCGGGCCAACTCCGAGGTCCACCTCTTCGCCGCGGCGGTCAATCCCTCCTATCGCCAGATCGTCATGATCGACGGTCCTGCGGTGATGGGCTGGACCGAGTGGAACGAGCGGCTCAGCGGGCTGCAGGGCAGCATCAGCGAGTACCTGCGCGGGGCGATCGAGGAGGGCTCGATCGACGACCAGCCCCTCGAGCCGCTGTCTCAGATGCTGCTCTCGATCGGCCACGGCTCGGCCATGTACATCGCGCAGGCTGCTGACCCCGAGGCGGCGCACGCCCAGATCGAGGAGCTCGCCGAGCGGCTGCTCGAGGGGCTCTCCCGCGACTCGCGCGACAAGACAAGAGAATCGAAGCCAACCAAGAAGACAACCAAGAAGGAGAACCACTGATGGCCTGGGATTTCGAGACCGACCCCGAGTTCCAAGAGAAGCTGGACTGGGCGACCGAGTTCGTCCGCGACGTCGTCGAGCCGCTCGACCTGCTCTACCCGCACCTGCAGTACCACCCGCTCAGCGATGAGCTTCGTCCCATCGTCGACCCGATGAAGCAGGCGGTGCGCGACCAGGACCTGTGGGCGGCCCACCTCGGCCCCGAGCTCGGCGGCAAGGGCTACGGCCAGCTGAAGCTGGCGCTGCTCAACGAGATCCTGGGCGTCTCGATGTGGGCCCCGATCGTCTTCGGCACCCAAGCGCCTGACACCGGCAAC
Organism: Acidimicrobiales bacterium; assembly: GCA_017883125.1. Classification (GTDB taxonomy): domain Bacteria; phylum Actinomycetota; class Acidimicrobiia; order Acidimicrobiales; family RAAP-2; genus CAIUMH01. The sequence continues at coordinate 1,327 of JADGOD010000035.1, read as the reverse complement.
GCCGAGATCATCGCCCACTACGGGACGCCGGAGCAGAAGGAGAAGTACCTCCAGCCGCTGCTCAACGGCGAGTGCTTCTCGTGCTATTCGATGACCGAGCCCCAAGGCGGATCCGACCCCAAGCAGTTCACGACCCGTGCCCACAAGGACGGTGACGAGTGGGTCATCAACGGGTGGAAATTCTTCTCGTCGAACGCACGCACGTCCGATTTCCTCATCGTGATGGCGGTCACCAACCCCGACGTCAGCGTCTACAAGGGCACCTCGATGTTCTTGGTCCCGACGAACACCCCCGGGGTCGACTTCGAGCGACAGATCGGTCTGGCCGGCGAGACCGAGGAGCAGTCGATGCACGGGCTGATCCACTACAACGAGTGCCGCGTGCCGGCCGACGCCATGCTCGGCGGCGAGGGCCAGGGCTTCGCCGTCGCCCAGACCCGCCTCGGGGGCGGGCGCGTGCACCACGCCATGCGGACCGTGGCGGTGGCCAAGAAGGCGCTCGACCTGTTCTGCGAGCGCGTCCTCAGCCGCACCACCCAGGGCGGCCTGCTGGCCGAGAAGCAGTTCATGCAGGGCGACATCGCCGACTCCTACGCCGAGCTGATGCAGTTCCGCCTGCTCGTGCTCTACACGGCCTGGGAGATCGACAAGACCCAGGACTACGCCCAGACCCGCAAGAACATCGCGGCGATCAAGGCGCTGACCCCCAAGGTCGTCCACGACGCGGTGTGGCGCTCGATGCACGCCCACGGCGCGCTGGGCGTCTCGAACGAGATGCCGTTCGGGCAGATGTGGTGGTCAGGCCCGATCATGGCCGCCGTCGACGGCCCGACCGAGGTCCACAAGATCACCGTCGCCCGCGAGGTGCTCAAGGGCTACGAGGCGGCCCCGGGACTGTGGCCGACCGCGCACATTCCCGCTCAGAAGGAGCTCGCCCGAGAGAAGATCGCCGCCTGGATCGAGCACACCGTCGGAAACCAGTAGCGCGCCATGGCCCAAGCGGCGGAGTCCATGACGGCCCCGCCGCTTGGGCCAGCTCGCTCCGCACGGCGTCCGTCGACCTCGTGCGGGGAGTCCGGCTCGTCGGCAACCCGTGGGCTGCCGATCTCGTGAAGCCATCCGGGTGACCCGTTCGCTCGGGAGGCCGAGCCAGATGAGGTGGATTCGATCGAGCCCGCTCGGCCAGGGCTACCTGCCCGGGGCCACCTGCTTCTCGCCGCGCGGCGTCCACCAGACCATCTGGGTCGAGGGGAGGTCGATTGCGTCGCTCATGTGCATCTCGCCGCTGGCTACCTGCTCGCGGATTATGCCCATGACCTCGTCGGGG
>JADGOD010000280.1 GCA_017883125.1 Acidimicrobiales bacterium | reverse complement strand
CGTCGGACCACCGCCTCCTCCGCCCAGGGGAGGACCGTGATTGACGCCGATGGTGGCGAGATGAGTCAGTGGCTCTGGCCGTAGATGCGCTCGTCGTAGTCGCTGCTCATCCTGGTCGCACAGAAGTGTGGACCCAAGGAGCGCAGCGAAGCGCGTAACCGGGTCAGCCAGCCCGTGGGGATCCCGTTGGAGTCACGAGTGAAGAACAGCGGCTTGACCTCGTTCTCCATGAGGTCGTAGAACGCCCCCGCGTCTCGCTCGTCTTGGGCCGCCGGGTCATCGAGCACCGATCCGTCGATCGCCCAGCCGTTCTGCCCGTTGTAGCCCTCGCACCACCAGCCGTCGAGCACGCTGAGGTTGAGCCCGCCGTTCAGCGCCGCCTTCATCCCGCTCGTTCCGCTCGCCTCGAGCGGCGGTCGGGGCAGGTTCAGCCACACGTCGCATCCGGCCACCAGCTGCGGAGCCACCCTCAGGTCGTAGTCCTCGAGGAACACCAGGCGGTTGGGGGTATCCAAGCCGCGCTTCATGGCGAACATGTTACGTGCCACGTTCTTGGCCTCTTCGTCGAGGGGGTGCGCCTTGCCGGCGACGACGAACTGGGTCCCCTGCTCATTATCGATGATCCTGCGGAGCCGATCGACGTCATGGAACAGGAGGTCGAGCCGCTTGTAGGTAGCCAGACGACGAGCGAAGCCGACGGTGAGATGCGTGGGATCGAACGCCGCGAAGGCGGCCTCGGCGTAGGCGATGTCCTCGCCGCGCCCCAACCGGTCGACCGCGATCTGCCGACGGACCAGCTCGACCAGATCGAGTCGCAGCTCGCAGCGGACGCGCCACAAATCGACATCGGGGATCTCGTCGACGTGGTTCCACAGACCCGGGTCGTGGGCGTGGCGCTCCCAGTCGGGCCCGAAGAACTCCGAGAGCAGGGCGCGCATGTTCGGTGCCATCCACGTCGGGAGGTGCACGCCGTTGGTCACATGCGTGATGGGCACGTCAGCGACCTCGACCTCGGAGAAGAGCGGGCGCCACATCTCGCGCGCCACCTCCTCGTGACGCCTGCTGACCGCATTCGTCGTCCGCGAGCACCGGATGGCCAGCCGCGAGAGGCCCAGTGGCTCGGACGTCGACATGGCGTCGACGCGGCTGAGCGACGCCACCTCCTCGCGCGAGAGGCCCATCTCGTCGACGGCGCGCCCGAGGACCGAGAAGAACTCACCGGGGTCGTAGGTCTCGTTGCCCGCCGACACCGGCGTGTGCGTCGTGAAGACGAACCGGTCCCGTCCGACCTCCAAGAGGTCACCAAGGTCGCGTCGGTTCCCGGTCAGCTGGCTCGACATCTGCGAGGCGATCTCCAGGGACGCCAGGGCAGGATGGCCCTCGTTCAGATGGAACAGCCCCGGGGTGATCCCCATCGCGTCGAGAGCACGGACGCCTCCGATGCCGAGAAGTGCGTACTGCGCCAGACGGATCTCGCGCGACCCCTCGTAGAGCCGCGCGCTGACCCAGCGCTCCAGCGGGTTGTTCTCAGCGAGCTCGGCATCGAGCAGGAAGAGGGGCGTGCGCCCCACGTTGACCCTCCAGACCTGCGCGACCAGCTCCCCGTCCCACACCGGGACGGTCACCTTCAAGGGCGCCCCGTCGGCTCCCCGCACCCGCACGGCGGGCAGCTGGTCGGTGTCGGCTTCGATCCAGTACTCGTGCTGCCACCCGGTGGTGTCCATCCGCTGGTGGAAGTACCCGCGTCGATACAGCAGGCCTACCCCGACCACGTCGTGCGCTTGATCGGACGCCTCTTTCAGAAGGTCGCCGGCGAGCACTCCGAGTCCGCCGGAGTAGACGGGCATCGACGGGTGGACACCGAACTCGGCGCAGAAGAACGCCACCGGGCCACTCGCCTGGGTTCGCTGGGTGGGGCGCCGCATGTCGTTGTCCATCCTCCGCGACACCTTGCGGAGACGCTCCAGCAGGTCCTTGTCGGTCGCTGCCCGCAGGAGATCGCGCTCGGGAAGGTTCCAGAGGAAGCGCACCGGGTTGGAGCCCGAGAGCGAGAACCGGTGAGCGTCGATCCTGGAGAACAGCTCGCTCCCGCCCGGCGTCCACGACCAGAGGTAGTTGTAGGAGATCGACGCGAGGTCTTCGAGTGGCTCGGGCAGTCGCCGTGCCAGCCGGTCGATTGCACGTCGCATGTCACGGGAGCCATCGAAGCGCGGAATCACCTACCCGAAACTACCCTCAGAACGGGGAAGGTCAAGAACCCCCCACGAGATCGGCGAGTCCGACCGCTCGCGCCAGCGGTGCCAGTATCTCGAGATCGACGGCCTGGTCGCCCTGGCTTGTGAGCGCGAGGAGCGCCCGGCGGATCGAGACCTCTCCGGCGGGAGTCACCCACCGCTGTGCTCCGGCCAGCGCCACCAGCACCGCCGCGTCATCACCACCGACGCGCTGCGCCAGCAGCTCGGCCACCAGGAGGTTGAGCGCTGCTTCGTAGTCCGAGCTGCCGGGCTCGACCAGCCACGAGGTGGCCACCCTCGCTACGACGTCGGCGCCGAGGTCACCGAGATCGAAGGTGACCCACGCCTCGTTCTCGACGGATCTCACCTGGACGCGTGCACTGAGGGGACCGGTCCGCTCCGTCCTGGTCAGGAACACACGTCGGCGCAGCGTCGGTGTGTGGGTCAGCGCCATCAGGAGTGTGTTCTCTTCGTCGCCTGCCAGCGACGGCTCGATCTCCACGTGCCAGGACCCGCGCTCACGTCGAGCTCGGTGCTCGGCGGCGAGGTGCTCGGCGGCGAACCCCGCAGCGATAAGACCCTCATCGAACCGGTACCGCTCACTGGCCCGCCGCCAGAGCACCGCCCCGTCGACACCCTCGTGGTTGGAGTGCACGTCGCGCAGGCGTCGTGTGAACTCCGGCTCGAGATCGAGACCCAGCGTCCGCGCGCCGTGCTCGATCGCCACCGCCGCGTGCCGCAAGGAGATCGTCGTCTCGATCTCCGCCGGATCGGCGAAGAACCATGCGCAGCTGGTGAAGCAGCACAGCAGGTTCCGGTAGATCTCGCAGAGCTCGAGGACCGTGGACGTCGCCTCGGCGTCCAGCGGAGACGCCGCGTGGTCCTCGACGAACTGGACGGGGCCCAGGGCACCGGCCAGCACTCCCCCGTAGTCGCGCAAGGTGTCATCGGGTGATCCGACGTAGCGGGCGAGCTCTGCGTCGATCGCGTCGCTCAAGGCGTCGCGGAGCCAGTCCAGGGCCTCGCGCAGCGGCTTGCGCCACTCCTGGCGCCAGCCGTCCTGCCCACCGGTGACGCACCCGCACTCGCTCCGCCACCGTTCGACGCCGTGCGCACAGCTCCATGCCGAGACCGCTGCCAGCTCGACCTCGAAGGTCGGTTCCTGCGTTCTCAGCCACTCGCCGAGCGACGTCTCGATCCCGTAGTGACGCTGGATGCGGCGCACCACGGAGGCCAGGCCCAGGTCGCCGAAGCGGTGATGGTGACCGTAGGTCTCGCCGTCGGCCACGAGCAGCACCGCACCGTCCCCCTCCGTGCTCAGCGCCCCCACCATCGTGTCGGCGAGCCTCTCGCCATCGTCGATCAAGCCGTCGAACGCGACTCGCTGGGAGAGATCGCCGTGCCCGAAGACGACGGTGATCGTCCGACCTTCACCCAGGCGCACCATGTAGGGCCGCGATGTGTCCAGCGAGTGCTGATCGACGTGGTGCCACTCGCCGTCGGGATCACGGACCTGGACCGCCTGGGTTGGCATCAGGATTGTGAACTCGATCCCCTGCCGGGCGAGCGCCTCGAGCGTCTCGAGGTCGACCCCGGTCTCGGGAAGCCACATCCCGCGCGGGGCTTCGCCGAAGCGCCGGACGTAGTCCGCGATCCCCCACGCCACGAGCCGGTCGCGGTCCCTCGCATGGGCGAGGGGCAGGATCGCGTGGACGAACGGTGCGGCGATCGCCAGCGAGCTCGCAGGAGCCGCCGCATGGGTCACTTGATGGGCGAGGGCCCGGTCGACGTCTGGAGCGCGTCGCTCGAGCCAGCGGTGCAGCGTCGGGCCGATGTCGAAGCCGCTCCGGGTCAGGGGCTCGAGCAGCTCGGTCCCCCCGTCGTCATCGCGCGGCAGCACCACCGCGATCATCGCTCGGTAGCACTCCTCAGTGATCCGCTCGTTCCAGTCTCGGAACGGCCACGCACCCCACTCGTTGGGGACCAATCCGAGCCACGGGTTCTCACGAGGCGGTTGGTAGAAGTGGAGGAAGAAGCCCGCGACCGGTGCCATCTATGCCTTCCGCCCCAGTACCACCAGGGCCAGAGGAGGCAGCGTGACACGCAGCACGTGGCCCGAGTCTCCAGCTCCCTCGTTCGAGGAGGGCTCCGCGTCCACCGGGTACCCGCTCCCGCCGTACGCCACGTCGTCGCTGTTCGCCCTCACGACCCATCTCTGAGCGGACGGCACCGCCACGTCGAAGTCTTCACGGGGAACAGGGGTGAAGTTGGCCAGGACCACCATCTCCTCGTCGCCGGCACCACGCCGCCAGATGAGCACGCTCTGGGCTGCGTCGTCACAGCTGAGCCACTCGAAGCCATCTCCACCTCGCCCGTCACGGTGCAGCGCCGGGCTCTCACGGTAGAGCGCATTGAGCCGACGCACCCAGAGGGCCACGCCTCGATGATCGACGTTGTCGAGGAGATGCCAGTCGAGCGAGGCCTCATGGTTCCACTCGCTGGCCTGGGCGAACTCGTCACCCATGAAGAGCAGCTTCTTGCCGGGGATCGTGTACTGGTAACCGAACAGCAATCGGAGGTTCGCCCGCCGCTGCCAGTCGTCTCCGGCCATCTTCGCCAGCAGCGAGCCCTTCCCGTAGACCACCTCGTCGTGCGAGAGCGGCAAGAGGTAGTTCTCGTTGCCTGCGTAGGAAGAGCGAAAGGTGAGCTCGTTCTGGTGGTGACGGCGATGGATCGGATCGTGCTCGAGGTAGCCCAAGGTGTCGTGCATCCAGCCCAAGTCCCACTTCAAGGTGAAGCCCAGGCCCCCGTCGGCGACCGGGCCGGTGACCGCGGGCCATGCCGTCGACTCCTCGGCGATCACGGCCACGCCGGGAAACGCCCCGTTGATCTCGGTCGTGCACTGACGCAGGAACTCGACCGCATCGAGATCTTCGTTCCCCCCGAACCGATTGGGCACCCACTCTCCGGGCCGGCGCGAGAAGTCCAGGTGCAGCATCGAGGCGACTGCGTCGAGGCGCAGTCCGTCAACGTGATACTCCTCGAGCCAGAAGCAGGCGTTGGAGATCAGGAAGCTGCGTACCTCGTTGCGCCCGTAGTTGAAGGTCCAGCTCTGCCAGTCCGGGTGGACCCGCTGGCGGACATCGGCGTGCTCGTAGAGGTGCGTCCCGTCGAAGAGCGCCAGCGCGAAGGGATCGGCCGGGAAGTGCGAGGGGACCCAGTCGAGGATGACCCCGATGCCGGCTTGGTGCAGGTGGTCGATGAGGTGCTTGAAGTCGTCAGGAGAGCCCTGCCGCGACGAGGGCGCGAAGTAGCCGGTCGTCTGGTAGCCCCACGACCCATAGAACGGGTGCTCCATGACCGGAAGCAGCTCGACATGGGTGAAGCCCATCTCGATGGCGTAGTCAGCGAGGAGCGGTGCAATCTCCCTGTAGGTGAGCGAGCGATTCCCCTCCTCGGGCACGCGGCGCCACGAGCCGAGGTGCACCTCGTAGATCGACATCGGTCGCTCTAGCGGCCGGTACATCGACCGCCCGGCCATCCACTGGTCGTCGCCCCACAGGTGCGTCGAGCTCCACGCCCGCGTTGCCGTCGCCGGTGAGACCTCGAAGTACCGACCGAACGGGTCGGTCTTGTCGAACTCCTCACCGCCAAGGCGCGAGTGGAGGCGGTACTTGTAGGTGGTCAGCTCCTCGAGGCCGGGGATGAATCCCTCCCACACCCCCGAGCTCTCCCTGGGGAT
>JADGOD010000279.1 GCA_017883125.1 Acidimicrobiales bacterium | reverse complement strand
TCATCATCGGCGGCTTCATCCCCAAGTTCGGCGCGGCGATCTCATCGATCCCGACGCCGGTCATGGGCGGCATCTCGCTGCTCCTGTTCGGTCTGATCGCGAGCAGCGGTCTGCGCCTGCTCGTCAAGAGTGGAATCGACTACAGCCACAGCCGCAACCTGATCCTGTCGAGCGTCGTCCTGGTCATCGGCATCGGCATGGAGACTGGTGGATTCACGATCCCGCTCGGCAAGTACTCGATCCCGGGCATGGCCTTGGCGACCTTCGTCGGCATCATCCTCAACCTGATCCTCCCGAAGGAGTCCGAGGGACTCGCGGTGGATTCACCGGACTTCACGGGTGCCTTCCAGGAGGAGGCGTCCGAGTAGACCGCCGGAAAGGCACGCAAGGCTTCGGACAGGCCAAGCGGCAACGGACCGCGGCCGACGCGGATCGTTGCCTAGCTTGCACAGAGATCAGCCCCGGACTGCGGCAAAGACCGCGGCCCCGGGCTGATCGGGCTTCAGTGGGCGGGCCCAGGGGGCTCCACAGCTCCCAAGAGGGCTCGTTCTCTCGTGGACGCTACGCCTGATAATACATCTTATGTAAACTTAGCCACAGGTGGCCCTATTCCCCACACAGGAGGCACGCCTGGGCCCCTTGCCGGAGTCCCCCCGGCAAGACGAGCGGAACTCAAGCGAACCTCTCAGAGCACGGCCGGGAAGTATCGTTCCTCGAACTCGGAGCGAGTCAGCAACGCGAGATCCTCGCTCGCGGCCGACAGGGCCTCGTGGGCGTCCTCGGCTCTACGGAACTCCCCTAGCACGGTCACGTCGTCATCGTCGTCCAACGCCACGGCCTCTACCCGGAAGTGAGCGTCCTCCGATGGCGTAGAGGCCTCGTGGCGCCGATACAGGACGTCGTCGCGCCACTCGAAGGCGGGGCTGTCGACCGTGTCGAAGCGCATCGTGCGCACTCTGTAGTAGTCGGACGCCGCGCCGATCCCTGTAGCCATCGACTCTGCGCTCCCCTGCAGCCCGCTACTTCGTCCGGATATCGACGTTCTTCGACAGATTCTCGGTCCAGCCGATGAGGCCGTCGGGCTCCTTGACCCGGAGCCAGGTGTCGGATCTCTCCAGAACGGCTAGCTTGACGCCCTTCTTCACCGTCATGAGGACCTTGGCCCCCACGATCGGAGCGGAGCGCAGCTTGACGCCCGCTACCCTGGTCACGGCGATCGTCGAGGTCGGGACGGTCGTGGTGCTCGCCGCCACCGACGGCGTCGCGACGGTCGATCCGGCGCCCGGGACGGTCGAAGCCGTCCTCTGCAGCGACACCTGGAATCCTGACCACATCACGAACAGCGCGACGATGAGTACCAGCAGAGCGACCCAAGGAAGCACCTGCCGGAAGACCCGGACACCCGCTCCCGACCCTGTCGTGTCGTATTCGCCTTCCATAGCCTCTGAGATCCCCCTCGCTGCGCGCACTCCCTGCGCGGCGCTACTCCAAGGAACGGTTGTCCATCACCCGCTTGGCCTTGCCGGCCGTCCGCTCGACCGTCCCCGGCTCGACCAGCGTCACCTTCACGCTGAGCCCGAGCACGCCGTTCAGTCTATCCGATACATTCCCCGTGAAGGCCACCATATCCGCCATGACGTCCGAGAATATCTCCTCGGCGACCTCGACCCTCACTTCCATGCGGTCCATCCCGTGCTCCCGATCGACCACGATCTGGTAGTGCGGTTCGATGCCCTCGATCTTGAGGAGCACGTCCTCCACCTGGCTCGGGTAGACGTTCACGCCCCTGACGATCAGCATGTCGTCGGTGCGATGCCTCACCTTGCGCATGCGCGCGGACGTGCGTCCGCACGCGCACGGTGCGAGGTCCAGTGCGGTCAGGTCGTGGGTCCGGAACCTCAGCACCGGGAAGGCCTCCTTTGTGAGCGACGTGAGGACGAGCTCGCCCTCCACCCCCTCCGGGAGCGTCTCTCCGGTCTCCGGGTCCACGATCTCTGCCAAGAAATGGTCTTCGTTGATGTGCAGGCCGCATCGGCACTCGCACTCTCCCGCCACGCCCGGCCCGATGATCTCAGTCAGCCCGTAGTTGTCGGTAGCTCTGATGTGAAGGCGGCGCTCGATCTCGGCCCTCATGTGCTCGCCGCACGGCTCGCCGCCGAAGAGGCCCACACGAAGAGGCAGCTTCGAGAATTCGACGCCGTTTCTCTCCCCCACCTCCGCGAGGTAGAGCGCGTAGCTCGGCGTCCCGACGACGGCCGTCGTGCCGAAGTCCTGCATCATCATGAGATGACGTTCGGTGTTGCCGGACCCCGCGGGGATGACCGTCGCGCCGATCCTCTCGATGCCGTAGTGCATCCCCCACCGTCTATGCGGCCGCGATCTCCTCCTGGGAGACCAGGCGGACGGGCCGGTCCTTCAGAAGCGCCACAGCCCTGGCAACGTCGGCCACGTTGAGGACCACGTAGGTGTCGATGAGCGAGTAGACGTACTCGATGTTGACCCCCGCCTCCGATACGATTCTGAGCACCGCTGCGAGGCCTCCGGGGTGATCGGGCAGGTCGATGCAGATGACGCCGGTGTCCTTCACTGTGAAGCCTGCGCTCTTGAGCACCTCGTGGGCCTCGGCCGGCTTGTCGACCACCAACCGCAGGATCCCGTAGTCGGCGCTGTCCGACACCGAGAACCCGCGGATGTTGATGCCGGCCTCGCCCAGCGCGCTGGTGACCTCGGAGACGCGGCCCGCCTCGTTCGCGATGAACACCGAGAGCTGGATGACCTCGCTCATCTACTCGCACTC
>JADGOD010000278.1 GCA_017883125.1 Acidimicrobiales bacterium | reverse complement strand
CGCCCGCCGATTAGTCGAGTGTCATGAAGGTGTTGGCCGGGTACACCTAGAGAGCGGCCCGCGCCCCGCTCAGTGGGGTGCGCACGGTGACGGATCGAACCCCGGCTGGGTCGTCGGCGTGACCGCTGGAGTCGTCGAGCGCGGGGTGGTCGACCCTGGCTTGGGCGGAGACGTCGGAGCGAGTGTGGTCGTCGTGATCGATGGCGGCAGCGGCGTCTTGAGCGACGTGTTCGGCGGGGGAGTCGACGGCGTCGTGAGCTGAGAGCCGAAGATCGAGACCAGCGTCTGCTGAGCCGACGGCTGGTCGACGAAGAGGACGTCACCCCACGGCGAGACGTAGCCCGCGGAGGTCGTGGCGATCGTCTCGGTGGTGATCGAGTTCGGATCGATGCTGTGGAATCGGATCGCCAGGCCGATCAGCTCGTTGAGCCCGAACTTCGAGTCGATCGCCACGCCGTGAGGGATCGACCCGAGGAACGCGTTGATCGTCAGGGGGTTGTACTTCGACTTCGCCGCAGAGATGAGCGAGCGGAGGAACGCCCCCTGCCGGTGGATCCGACCGAAGTCGCTCGATCCGTCCGAGAGCCAGTGGCCGTAGACCTCGTACTGGAAGTGCCGGCTCCGTGCGACGCCCAGAGCTTGGGTCCCGTTGAGCAGCTGGCAGCCGGCCTGGGGGATGTTGAGGCCCGAGTAGGCGTCCCGTGCCGGGAGGGGGAAGTTCATCCATACACCGCCGAGCGCATCGACCGCTCCGACGAATCCCGCGAAGTTCACCTGCATGACGTGGTTGATGGGGATCCCGAGGTTGTTCTCGATCACCTGGACGAGCTGGTTCGGGCCCTGGGCGTACGCCGTGTTGATCCGGTTGAACTCCCCGATGGTCCCCTGGAACGGCCCGGAGGAGATCAGCGTGTCGCGAGGGATCGACAAGATGGTGATCGACCTCTTGGTCGGGTCGATGTGCCAGACCATGATGACGTCGCTGCGCTGGCCCTGGACCTGAGCGGTGCTCCCTGCCTGGGCGGCCATGCCGCCGGTCAGACCGGCCCGGGAGTCCGAGCCGATGACGAGGATGTTGGTCGGTGCGCCTGAGGCGACGGCCTGCTCTGCGGAGATGTTGATCTTCGAGATCTGGCCGAACCGGTAGCGGAGATAGAGCCACGACCCGCCGAAGACGGCCACGATCAAGAGCACGACCGAGAGGAGCGCTATGAGCACGCGACGCCGGCGGACCCTGCTTGACGCCCTCCGGCGTGGAGGCTGTCGGGGGCCACCGGTCTCGGCTCCGAGAGCGCTGAGTCCGGCCTCATTGGCCACGCGGCGCGATCCACGAGACGGTTCGATCTCGCTGCCAAGCCGGCGGAGACCTTCAAGGTTCCCCCGATGGCCCCGGCGACCGCCGTTTCCACCCCTTGGCCCGCCGGTGTCGTTGCCACCAGCCATGACTTGTCAATCTACCAATCACCGGCGCCAGATCCGTGGCACCCCTGGCTCCGAATCCTAAGAATCCCGCGCTTCGAGTGCCGCTCCCCGAGCGTCCCCAGACGAACTCCTCGACCGGATCGGTCAGCTCTTCGCTTCTGGGATCTCGGAGAACTGCTCGCTCGTGGTCATCGCGGACACCTGCCCCTTGGGGAAGACCGACGGGAGGTCCACGAGTCCCCTCCGCTTCTTGAACCGCCACCCCTCGTCGGTGCGGATCAGCTCGTCCTCGTGGCGACCCACCATCTGAACCTCGGCCATGCCGTCCTCACCGCGCTTGGCCACGGTCCACATCACCGAGGAGGTGGCCCGGTCCCCGTCGAGGTCGATCATCGGGCTGGAGATGATGTGGAACGAGTCCCCCACCTGGCTGGCCAGTGCGGCGGACATCATCTCTGTGATCTGAGCGGGGCCCTTGGCTCTGCCCATGGGGCCGACGAGCAGCTCACCGTCCTCGGCGAAGAGCGCGCCGTACTCCTCGAACCGGCCGGCGTCGAGGTGGCGCCCGTAGTCGATGAAGAGCTGGTTGATCGCCTCGAGATCCTCGAGCCGCTGGACCCGTGCTGCGAGATCCTCGGTCATCTCAACCCCCCTCTGCCACGCGGACAGCGCCGCATGAGGCCCTTGGTGCGCCTTCGCCGAGGAACCTAGCAAAGGGCCCGATTGGCCCACCAGGAGAGGTGGATCGATGGGCTAGGTGGCGAACTCGCCGTACCCGGTGATCTCGAGCTGCTCAGCCAGCTCTGGTCCGCCGGTCTTCTCGATCCGACCCTTCACGAGGACGTGGATGAAATCAGGGTGCAGCTGGTCGAGCAGACGCTGGAAGTGCGTGATGGCCAGCACTCCGAGACCCCACTCCTTCGTCGCTGACTCCACCCGTCGAGCCACCGCTCCGAGCGCGTCGACATCGAGGCCTGAGTCGATCTCGTCGAGCACGGCGAACTTGGGCTTGAGCGTGGCCATCTGGACGATCTCATTCCTCTTCGCCTCCCCACCGGAGAGGTCGACGTTGAGCGGTCGGTCCAAGAGGTCAGCGCTCAACCCGATGGCGGCCGCCTCGTGCTCGAGGGTGGACGCCACGTCGGCCCGAGCGACCCCCGCGGCGGTCATCGCATCGGAGAGCGAGACGCCCGGCACGGCGATCGGCTGCTGGAGGGCGAGGAAGAGACCGGCCCGAGCCCGGACGTGCGGTGGCTGGTCGACGAGCTCGACACCGTCGATCGTTATCGATCCGCCGGTGATGATCGTCCCGGGGCGTCCCATGAGGGCATGGGCCAACGTGGACTTCCCCGAGCCGTTGGGACCCATGATGACGTGGACCTCGCCTGAGCGGACACGGACGTCCACACCGTTGAGGACCTCCTTGCCGGCCACGGTGGCCGTAAGGCCTGTGATCTCCAACACGTGATCGCTCATGGGAGCGTCACCTCCACTTCCCCGTCACGGATCTCCACGGCATAGGTCGCCACAGCTTTGGTCGCCGGGAGCGAGCACGGCTCTCCCGTGAGAAGGTCGAAGGTCGCTCCGTGCCGGGCGCACTCGATCTCCCGCTCGTCGGCGAGGACCTCACCTTCGGCCAGAGAGAAGTCCTCGTGGCTGCAGCGATCTGCGACGCAGAAGACGTCGTCGCCGATCCGGGCCACCGCCAGACGAAGGTCACCGACGTCGAAGCGACGCGCCGTGCCCTCGACGAGATCGTCAAGCGCGCAGAGGCGGATCGTGGTCATGACTCGATCCCCTCGAGGCGGACGTCGAGCTCGCTCTGGACGAGCTCGGCGGCCGAGCGGAGCGTCGTGTGATCGAGAAGGTCCTTGAAGAAGCCCCGCACCAGGAGGCGTTCGGTGTCATCGGGCGAGATGCCACGTGACTCCAGGTAGTAGCGCTGGTCCTCGTCGATGGGACCGACGGTCGATGCGTGCGAGCAACGCACGTCGTTCTCAGCGATGTCCAGGTTCGGCACGCTGTCGGCGTGGGCTGCCTCTGACAGCACCAGGTTGTGGTTCGACTGCCTTGCGTCGGAACGTACCGCTCCATTGCGGACCTTGATCACCCCGGTGTAGACCGAGCGAGCGGAGTCGGTGACGGCTCCCTTGCACAGCAGATCGCTGATGGTACGAGGAGCGGCATGGTCCTGCTTGGTCCGCAGATCGTGGATCTGGTCCCCAGAACCGAAGTACGTCGAGCGCAGGATGCTCGAGGCCCCCTGCCCGGCGAGCTCGACATCAGTGCGACACCGGTCGTAGGCGCCGCCGAGGCCTG
>JADGOD010000034.1 GCA_017883125.1 Acidimicrobiales bacterium | reverse complement strand
GGCCGCCCGATCAAACCGAACGATGCGAGGAGCACCACACAGTGATCACCGACGTTAGCGACAAGTCGATTCCCGAGCTGGTGTCCCTCGAGGGGCGCGTCGCGGTCATCACCGGGGGTGCTCGTGGTATCGGACTCGCCATTGCCAGGAGGCTCGCCGAGGCGGGTGCCTCGGTGCTGATCGGCGACCTCGACAAGGAGGGCGCCGAGGACGCTGCCGAGAGCCTGCGCGCCTTGGGCCGTCCGGCGATCGGCGTGGAGCTTGACGCCCACGACGGGGACTCGGTCAGCCGGCTCGCCGACCGGGCGATCCTCGAACTCGGGACCATCGACATCTGGGTCAACAACGCGGGCGTCTACCCGAGCGTCCCGTTGCTGGAGATGACCGAGGCCCAGTGGGACAACGTGCTGGACCTCAACCTCAAGGGGAGCTTCCTCGGCGCCCAGCAGGCAGCCAAGCGCATGATTAGCGCCGGGCACGGTGGTGTCATCGTCAACATGGCGTCGACCGCCAGCTTCCGGGCACCGGGCCCTGGTGTCGCGCACTATGTCTCATCGAAGTTCGGCGTCCGGGGGTTAACCCAAGCGCTGGCCGTCGAACTCGGGCCCCACGGCATCCGCGTCCTGGCTGTGGCGCCCACGTACATCGACACGCCGGGTACCGCAGCGGGGCGTGAGGCGCTGGCGGCAGCCGGCCGTGGGGACCTGATCGAACAGATGGTAGCGACGAAGCCACTGGGCCGGATGGGCGTTCCTGACGACGTAGCTCGCGTGGTTCTGTTCTGCGCGAGCGACCTCGCCACGCTGATGACGGGCAGCACGCTCCCCGTTGACGCTGGGGATCTGGCGCTCTAGCGCTCCGCGCCTGGCGAACCCGGCGAGTCCACGCTGTCCTACAACTAGATGGTTGTAGGAATAGAGAACCGGCAGAGGGCCGATGGCGGGTTTCATGCGCTCGCTGACGCCACGCGCCGAGACATCGTGATGCGGTCTATGCAGGGCGAGCATTCGGTCTCAGCCCTGGCGCGCTTGTACCCGATGAGCTTCGCCGCCGTCCAGAAGCACGTCGCCGTGTTGGAGCGAGCCGAGCTGGTGACGAAGCGACGCCAAGGTCGAGAGCAGCTGGTGAGCGGCAACATCGACGCTGTCCGCTACGCGTTCGGATTGCTCGAAGGGCTCGAAGCGCTGTGGCGCAGCCGCATCGACCAGTTCGGCGAGATCCTCGCCGACGACCCAGGAGAAGGAGTCACCACATGACGGTCACGAATGTCCACAAGGACCCAGAGGCGATGACGATGACCATCACCGCAGAGTTCGATGCGCCCATAGACCGTGTGTGGCAGATGTGGGAGGACCCGCGCAAGCTCGAGCGCTGGTGGGGGCCGCCGACGTATCCGGCGACCGTCGTCGACCATGACCTCATCCCCGGAGGAGAGGTCTCGTATTACATGACAGGACCAGAGGGCCACCAGCCGCGCGGCTGGTGGCGCGTGCTCGCGGTCGATGCACCACACGGGCTCGAGTTCGAAGACGGGTTCGCCGACGACGCCGGTGATCCCAATCCGGACATGCCGACAACGACCATCCGGGTCACCCTCAGCGAGCTGCCGACCGGCGGCACACGGATGGCGATCGAGACCAGGTTCCCCTCACCCGAGGCCATGGAGCAGGTCCTCGCGATGGGGGCGGAGGAAGGAATGACGTCAGCGATCTCACAGATCGACGGAATCCTGTGAGCTGACGGAATCTCGTTGATCCGTGCCTCGGACCGTCCAGCGATGGACCACACGCGTCCCCTCACGCCGGGTCGGTGACACCTGCGATGTCTCCCAGGTCGTGCCGGGCTTGTAGCCGCAAGGATTCTCCGCCCTCCGGGGATCCCAGAGGCCTGCTCCTTGGAACGGCTCTCCGTCGCTTCTCGCGGACCCTGCTAAGAACCAGGGGGTCGCAGAGGGGGTTCTCACAGTGTCTCTCAAGCCGTTGGTCGCCGTGCTCGCCCTCGTGGCGATCGCTGCTTCAGGATGTGGCGGCGCGTCGGCCTCCGATGGCAATGTGAGTGGGGTCGCCTCGCCCTGTGTGGGAATCACCACCACCGCCGAACTGGCCGCGATTGCTGTCCGCGTGACGCTCTCGCAGCATTCGAAGGTCGTAGACACTGAGACGGTCACGGGTCACCATCACTTCCGTTTGTCAGCAAGGCCGGGCCAGTATCTGCTCACATCGGACCAGTACCAGAAGGCAGAGTTCTTCGTCGTTGTCTTGCACGCAGGAGAGACGACCCACGTCGATCTTGCGGTGAGCTGCAAGTAGCCACTCAGCCGCCTTCACTTGAACGCGGAGCGACAATCGGTCGAGATCCCTTGAGCATCCCCGACCGACCCTCCGGGGATATCCACCAAACAGCCTTGCGAGGCTCCCGTTGCCGCTGTGGTGATTGAGGCGACGAAGGGATCCCGAAGCGCGACGGGGGTGCCGGCTCAGGCGCTCCCGCCCCCAGGGCTGACCGCCCTGAGGAAGTGGTCGTCATCGGCCATCACCTTGCTGGCCAGTCGGCGGACGAGCGCCTCGAGTTCAGGATGCGAAGCGGGATCCCAGCCTTCGAGAAGCTCCTCGAAGGCAGCGCGGCGCGCCTCGACGAGCTGGCTCATCGCCCGGTCGCCCTCCGGGGTGACATCGATCTCCCCTGCAGCGCCGATCACCAGGTAGCCGGCTCGCGCCAGCTCGTCGAGACTCTCTTCGAAGACCTCAGGGGCGACCTTGTAGTGCGCGGTGAGCTGTGATCTGTTGGTGACCGAGAGCTCCTCAAAGCGGAAGAGCAGCCAGCTGGCCTGGCCAGAGAGCTCGATGCCTACCCTTGCTCCGAGCGCCCGATAGGAGTCCCGCCGATCCTCCCGGGCCACGAGTCGTTCAAGAGCAAACTCGACCTCCGCCAGGCTGGAGCGCTGCTCGGGACTGGGGATGACGTCCATGTTGTCGCCGCCCGCACGGACGACCTTGCGAAGCTCGACCTCGGGGAGGAGCCAGGAGAGGAAGAACGCGATGGCAGCGAGCGGGGCGCCCACGAGGAAGATGGTCTGGAGCGAGTCCGTGATCGCCAGCTTCACGCTTACTCGGACCTGGGGTGACATCTGGCTGATCGCCGCCGGGGTCAGGTGGGAGAGCCGAAGCGGACCAACCGGGATGTGCAGCAGCTCACCGACCTTGCTCGGCAAGAGGGTCGCGTAGATGGCCCCGAAGAGGGCCACGCCGAAGACGCCACCGATCGATCGGAAGAAGTTCGACGATGAAGTGGCGGTCCCGAGGTTCTCGTAGGAGACCGCGTTCTGAACGGCCAGGACGAGGACCTGGACCGTCAAGCCGAGGCCGACGCCGAAGACCAGCATGGCAAACGAAGCCTCCAACCAGGAGGTGGTCATCGAGGTGAAGGACAACAAGATCATCCCGACGGTGATCAAGAAGGTACCCAGGATGGGGAAGATCTTGTAGCGACCACGCCGGGACACGATCTGGCCGGTGATGATGGATGCCGCGAAGAGCCCTCCCATCGCCGGGAGGGTGGCGATGCCCGACATCGTCGGGGAGACGCCCTTGACCAATTGGTAGAACTGAGGCAGGAAGGTGAAGACGCCGAACATCGCTAGGCCCACGATGAAGGCCATGATCGACGCCGTCGCGAAGACCTTGTTGCGATAGAGCGAGAGGGGGATGAGGGGGTTGTCAGCCCGCCGCTCGGTGAAGAGGTGGGCCGCGGTGAGCAGCACCGCTCCCAGGGCCAGAAGGATGATCGCCGTCGAGGACCAGGCAAGCGTGTTGCCGCCGAGCGAGGTGAACAGGACCAAGCACGTGGCCGCCAGCATCAGGGTGATCGCGCCGAGGTAGTCGATCGATTTCGACACCAGCGGTCTGAAGCTCGGGAGCGTCGCCAATGTGACCACGAGGGCCACGATGCCGATGGGGAGGTTGATCCAGAACACCCAGCGCCAAGAGAGGTACTCGGTCAGGAAGCCGCCGATCAGAGGACCGAAGACCGT
>JADGOD010000277.1 GCA_017883125.1 Acidimicrobiales bacterium | reverse complement strand
CTCGGTCGTGGCCTGGGTCGGCTCCTCCTCCGCACCGGTCTCCGCTCGATGGCCGAACGGGGGCTTCGCTCAGCGATGCTCTACGTGGAAGCCGACAACGTCGCTGCGGTCTCCCTCTATCTCCGGGAGGGCTTCACCGAGGAGTGGCGCGACGTCCGGTGGGTGGCCGCGGAGGTCTAGAGGCCCTGGGCCCCGACGAAGTGACCCACGCCATAGGTCACCGATGCAGCGATGACCGCCACCAGCAGCTGGCGGAGAGCGGAGCGTGTCGGCGAGCGGCTGGCGAGGTGACCGAGGTACGCCCCGACGAAGAGCGCCACCACGACAGCGATGATGATCGAAGCGACGACTGCCGAGGATCCACCACCGAAGAGCCACGGAATGAGCGGGAAGAACGCTCCGAGGGCGAAGGTGAAGAACGAGGCCACCGCAGCCTTCACGGGAAAGCCGACTGCGGTTGGGTCGATTCCGAGCTCCTCGCGTGCATGGGTTTCGAGGGCGAGCTCAGGGTTGCGCATCATGCTGTCCGCCAGCTCGGCGGCCAGGGGCTCCTCGATCCCCTTCGATCGGTAGATGGCGATCAGCTCCTTGCGCTCGAGGTCGGGCTCCTCGGCAAGAGCCTTCCGCTCGATGGCGAGCTCTCGTTCGAAGAGCTCTCTCTGGGCCTGCATCGAGAGGTACTCGCCCGACGCCATCGAGAAGGCACCGGCTACCAGTCCGGCGATTCCCGCCAATCGGACGACCCCGGCGCCGGGATGGGCGCCAGCGAAACCGAGGATCAGGGAGACGTTCGTGATCAGCCCATCGCTGATCCCGAAGAAGGCGGCTCGCTGCGAGCCACCCGTGACATCGCGGTGGACTTCTCCGTGTCCGACGGCAGCATTGCTCACGGCTTCAGGGTACTCGGTACCGCGTGACGCCAAGACCCTGAAAGACTGTCTCGATGAGCACACAACGCTGGTTCAACCCCCAACTCCCCCAGATGCTCCAGGGTGCGGTGCTGTTCTCCTACGTGAACGCCGCATTCGCCGTGATCGCCCTTCTCTCCGGTGCTTCAGCGATCGAGATGGTCATCGTCCTCGGAGGCGTCGGCGCCTTCGGGATCGCCAACGAGCGCAAGTGGGGCTACGTCCTCTGCCTGGTCGCCAGCATCGTCTTCCTCGTCCTCCAGGTGATGTTCTTCTTCATCTGGCCATTCGTCTTCTCCAGCATGCTGAGCCTTCTCTTCAGCGTCTTCCTGGTCGCCCTCCTGCTCCATCCGACCAGCCGCTCCTATCAGCGCATCTATTTTCGTTGACCGACCAGATCCGTCCCGCGGGCCGCTCGCTACGATCTCAACGTGCCATCTCCCTCCCTGCAGGAACGTGACGTGATCATCCGCACGGACCAACCGGAGTCGGCGACGTGCCTCGGCCCAGAGGGGTGGCGCTGATGGCACGAGCATCCGAGAGCCCGCTTCCCGCCGCCGAGGACAAGACCCAGGTCGTTCGTTCGATGTTCGACGCCATCGCCCCCCGCTATGAGCTGGTCAACCGGATGATGACCTTCGGGCTCGACGCCTCGTGGCGCCGCCGGACCATCGCTGCGCTCGGACTCCCCAGGGGGAGCACCGTGCTGGATCTCGCATGCGGGACCGGCGACCTGAGTCGCACAGCGGCGAAGAGGGGCCTGGTGCCCATCGGGGCCGACCTCTCCTTCGGCATGCTGACCGCGTCCCACGGAACCGGCCCCCTTCTTCACGCCGACGCCTCGGCGCTTCCCCTGCACGACGCCAGCGTCGACGGCGTGGTCTGCGGGTACGCCCTGCGGAACTTCACCGACCTCGATCTCTGCCTCTCGGAGATGGCCCGCGTCCTGCGGCCAGGTGGTCGGCTCAGCCTGCTCGAGGTAGGTGCGCCGGACAGCAAGATCGTGGCCCTGGGGTACCGGATCTGGTTCGAACACGCCGTGCCCTTCATCGGGGGGGTCCTCAGCGACCGCGACGCCTATCGATACCTCCCCGCCTCCACCGCATACCTGCCGTCGCCGGAGAGCCTCAGGGAACGGCTGGTCGCCGCAGGGTTCTCCGGCGTCAACCACCACCACCTCAGTGGCGGCCTGAGCCAGATGATCACCGCCACACGGTCCGCCTCCGCGTCGTGAGGCTCTTCGCCACGCGGGCCCGGGTCCCCTCGGCGCTGATCGGCGCCGCCAGCTGGCGTGCGGCCCGCGACGGTGTGCTCCATGGGGATGCCGAGATCACCTTGGCCGGATGCGGCGAGATGCTCAAGCTCGAGATGGGGCCCCTTGATCAGATCGCCGCAGACAGCCCTGCGATCCGGGCCGTCGAGGAGATCGAGCTACGCGGCGACGAGGGTCCCAGGGGCTCCCTGCCTCGCTGCCACGTCGCCCTCCCCTTCCGACCCGACGGCGCCTCCCATGCGGTCATCCCCTCGATCCAGCTCACGGGGACGAGGGACGGCGTGTGGATGACCGTGGTCTCGTCGGCCCCACAGGAGCTCGACATGCTCCGAGATGCAGCGCTCCACGCTCTTGATCAGGAGCCCCCTCCTGACATCGAGGGCTCTGTGCGCATTCGCCAGATCACCGAAACGCCGTCGGCCGAGGAGTACGCAGCCCGAGTGGCCATGGCACTCGAGGAGTTCGAGACCGGGCCGCTGCGCAAGGTCGTCCTGGCACGCTCGGTCAGCTTCGAGGCCGCCGACCGACTCGATCCAGCGGCAGTGGTCGCCCGGATGAAGGAGCGCGAGCCCTCGTGCACCCTCTATGCCCAGGCCGGCGAGCACGGCGGACGCCTGGTCGGAGCGTCACCTGAGCTGCTCATCGCCCGCCGGGGGACGTCGGTGACCAGCCACCCCTTGGCGGGCACGCTCTCGCTGAGCGACGGCTCCATCGATTCCGACGCCCTGCTGTCCTCATCGAAGGACCTCGACGAGCATCGCCTCGTCGTCGACGACCTGGCGGAGCGCCTGAGACCTCACCTGACATCCCTCGAGGTCCCCCTGGGCCCCTCGCTGGTCACACTGCGGTCGGTGGCCCATCTCGGCACCTTGATCGAGGGCTCGACCCGCGGCGACGACACCGACCCGCACATCCTCGAGCTCCTCCGAGCGATCCACCCAACCCCCGCCGTCGGCGGCGTCCCGCTTCAGGCCGCCCTCGACGCCATCGAGCGCCTCGAGGGCCCGCGGCGGGACTACTTCGCAGGTGCGATCGGCTGGTTTGACAGCGCGGGTGACGGTGAGTGGGTCCTCGGGATCCGAGGCGCAACGCTGAACGCCACGCGCTGCTCGATGAGCGCAGGAGCCGGGATCGTCAGGAACTCGACGCCGGCAGACGAGGCGGACGAGACCCGGGCGAAGCTCGCCTCGGTCCTCGAAGCGGTCGCTCCGGGCAGCAGCGAGCTCCTCAGCCGTTCGCTCTGACCGGCGGCGTCCACGGACGTCCCCGGGCGCGTTCGAAGGCCCACCGCGTCACGAGGCCGAGAGCCTCGACCACGATGGCCGAGGACATCTTCGACTCGCCCGCCTCGCGATCGATGAACGAGATGGGGACCTCGACGATCTTCTGGCCCGACAGCCGAGCCCGATAGGTCATCTCGACCTGGAAGCCGTAGCCGTCGGCCTGGACCGAGGAGTAGTCCATGGCGCTCAGCGCCGTGTCACGGTAGACCCGGAACCCGGCGGTCGAGTCCGCCACCTTGAGTCCGAGCATCACCGAGGCATAGCGGTTGCCGCCCCACGACAGCAGATGGCGGTACCAGGGCCACTCGGGGATCTTGCCGTCCTTGACGTAGCGCGAGCCGATCACCACGTCGGCGCCGTTCTCGGCAGCCTTGAGGAGCTCGGGAAGGGTGTTGGGGTCATGGGAGAAGTCAGCATCGATCTCGACGAGTGCCTCGAACCCTCGCTCGAGGCCCCAGGCGAAGCCCGCCCGATATGCGCTTCCCAGGCCACCCTTGCCTGCCCTCTCGAGGAGGTGGATCGAGCCAAGGCGCGTTGCGACGCCAGCCACGATTCCCGCCGTGCCGTCTGGACTTCCATCGTCCACGACCAGGATCTCCACATCGGGGACCACCGAGCGGAGCATAGTGAGCATGCGCTCGATGTTTGGTGCTTCGTTGTACGTCGGCACCACGATCAGGACTCTCACCTGCGAAATTCTATGTGATCGCGCCGGGGGCCCCGTGCCACCCTCGTCAATTGCGTCCCCTGGCCGGGCCAGCGTGCAAGCATGGGGCCGTGGTAGAACCTCAAGGAGCGGCGGAGCCTCCGTCGTCGACCCCAAAGCGGCGGTGGATCAGGCCTGAGATCCGCTACACCCTCTCCGCCGTCGTCCTCCTCTTCGTCGTCGAGTACCTGCTCCTCCCCGAGCTCGCGTCCGCTCGCCACCACATCAAGATCCTCGGAACCGTCAACGTCCCGCTCCTGGTGGGGGCGATCGCGCTGGAGATCGGCGCCCTGCTCGCCTACACCGAGCTCTCTCGGACGGTCTTCGCCCCCGACGCCCCCCGTCACGGGACCATGCTCCAGATCAACATGTCCTCGCTCGCGGTGAGCCACGTCGTCCCAGGGGGCACGGCAGCCGGCGGAGCACTCGGCTACCGCCTGCTGACCGACAACGGGGTCCCCGGATCAACGGCCGCCTTCGGCCTGGCCACCCAGGGCGTCGGGTCCGCGGTCGTGCTGAACCTCATCTTCTGGGTGAGCCTGTTGATCTCGATCCCCCTCAACGGGGTCAACCCCCTCTACGGAACCGCCGCCCTGCTCGGGCTCCTCCTCCTGACCGCGTTCGGGGGCACCGTCCTGCTGCTGACCCGAGGTCAGCGTCACGCCGACAACTGGCTGAGGCGCCTCGCCGAGCACATCCCGTTCCTCTCCGCCGAGGGCGTGTCGCGCCACGTCCAGCACCTCGCAGACCGGATCACCATCCTGTTCTCGAACCGCAAGCTGCTCGGGCGGGCGCTGTTCTGGGCGGCGTCGAACTGGCTCCTCGACGCTGGATGCCTCTGGGTGATCCTCTGGGCCTTCGGTCGGGTGGTCAGCCCGATCGACCTCCTCGTCGCCTACGGCCTGGCCAACATCCTCGCCGCCATCCCCATCACCCCCGGTGGCCTTGGCGTCGTCGAGTTCACCCTGAGTGGGACGCTCGCCGGGTTCGGTGTCCCGGCGTCCATCGCCTACCTCGCTGTCATCGCATGGCGGCTCGTCAACTTCTGGCTGCCGATCCCGCTCGGTGGGCTGTCGTACTTCTCGCTCCGGATGGCGTCTCGCCGACGGCACCGTCTCCCGGGGATGGAGGGCCCGTCGCACTCCTTGTGACGCTACGCCTCGAGTCGAATCCGGGACTCGGCCAGTGCCATCGCCTTGAGCGTCGCTTGGACGCTGATGCCCGTCGCGTGCATCAGCCGGCGCCAGCGCCGGTCAGGGCCCAGCAGCCAGGTGTTGGTGTCGTCCTCGAAGGTGAGCTCGAGCACCTCCAGGAGGCGGTCCCTCAACCTCGGGTCGTAGACCGGGGTGACCGCCTCGATCCGACGGTCGAGGTTGCGCTCCATGGGATCGGCGGAGCCGATGAAGACCGACGGACCACCATCGTCCTCGGGCCGACCGAAGGAGTAGATCCGTGAGTGCTCGAGGAACTCCCCGACGACCGAGCGCACCGAGATCGTCTCGGAGAGCCCTGGGATCCCGGGTCGCAGGCAGCACATGCCCCGGATGGCCAGATCGATCGGCACTCCGGCCTGCGAGGCCTCGTAGAGCGAGTCGATCATCTCGGGGTCGGTCAGTCCGTTCGCCTTCATCACGATCCGGCCCTCGGGCCCCCGATCACGCTCGTGATCGATCCGAGCGATCAGCCCCGACCGCAGCGACCCGGGGGAGACCAGGAGCTCCCGGAAGGTCCCCTGTCGGCTGAAGCCGGTCAGGAAGTTGAAGAGGTCGCCGACGTCAGCGGCGAGGTTCGGATCCGCCGTGAGCAGTCCGACGTCTTCGTAGACCCGTGCTGTCTTCGAGTTGTAGTTCCCCGTGCCGATGTGGCAGTAGCGCCGGATCTCGTCGCCTTCCCGACGCAAGACCAGGGCTGTCTTCGAGTGGGTCTTGAAGCCCATCACGCCGTAAACGACGTGGACCCCTGCGTCCTCGAGTGTCTTCGCCCAGCCGATGTTCGCCGCCTCGTCGAACCGGGCCTTGAGCTCGACGAGGGCTGCGACCTGCTTGCCTGCCTCGGCCGCCCGGATGAGGGACGCCACGATCGGGCTGTCTCCCGAGGTCCGATAGAGGGTCTGCTTGATCCCCAGGACATCGGGATCGTTTGCCGCCTGCTCGATGAACGCCTCGACGGACGCCCCAAAGGACTCATAGGGGTGATGGACCAGGACATCCTGTCGCCGCAAGATGGCGAAGAGGTCCGGGTGCTCGCCCTCCGGGCTGCGCAGAGCGGGTGGGACCACCGGGGTCCACCGCTCAGCGTGGAGATCCGGTCGATCAAGGGCGTGGAGGGCCCAGAGGCCGCCGAGGGCCACGGGTGCCTCGAGCGCGTAGACGGCGTCCTCGCTGAGATCGAGCTCGCGGGCGAGGAGGTCACGGATCTCGCTGCTCGCCCCATGGGTGATCTCAAGGCGGACCGCTCGACCGAACCGCTGGCGGCGCAGCTCGAGCTCGATCGCCACCAGCAGGTCGTCGGCCTCGTCCTCCTCGAGCGTGAGGTCGACGTTGCGCGTCACCCGGAACGCCTCGTGCTGACCGATGGTCATTCCCGGAAAGAGCTGATCGAGGTGGGCAGCGATCACCTTCTCGAGTGCCACGAACCGCTCTCCGTCGGGCATCACGACGAAGCGGGGCAGGATCGGCGGAACCTTGACGCGGGCGATCCGGCGCTCGCCACTGACCGGATCCTCGACCTGGACCGCCAGGTTGAGCGACAGGTTCGAGATGTTGGGGAACGGGTGACCGGGGTCGACCGACAGCGGGGTGAGCACTGGGAAGATCTGGCGCTCGAAGACATCGTCGAGGAAGACGCGGTCGTCCTCGTCGAGGTCGGCGACGTCGGAGAAGTGGATGCCCGCCTCGGCCAGGCTCGGCACGAGCTGGTCGAGGAAGGTGCGGTCCTGGCGGTGGGTCAGCTCGATGACCCTCTCGCGGATGGCAGCCAGCTGCTCGCCCGGGCGGAGGCCGTCGGCCGATCGCGTCCGGATCCCGGCGGCCACCTGGTCCTCAAGGCCGGTCACCCTCACCTGGAAGAACTCGTCGAGGAGCTCGGCGAAGATCGCCACGAACTTGACTCGCTCAAGCAGTGCCAGCGAGCTGTCCTCGGCCAGATCGAGCAGGCGGCCCCCGAAGTCCAGGCGGGAGAGCTCACGGTTCGAGAAGCGCTGGGGCCCGAAGGCCTCTACCGCAGCACGGCCAACCGCCGAAGGAGTCTCGGGGACATCGGTCCCAATTGAGTTCTCGACCGTCATGACTGCTCCTGGCTCCTACGGGGCTCCTGTGCTCATGGTACTCCCGGCAGTACGCTCCTTCTGTGGCGGACGAACCCCTTCCCTATCCGGCGAGCCCCCTTCGGAGTGCCCGGTGGTCGCTGCCGCCCTTCCAGAGGATCCCCAAGCCGCGCCGGCGCACCGAGCTCGGCCTGCTCCTCTTCGTGTGGGTGATCGTCGGCCTCCTCTACGGCCTCGCCGCGCTGGGGGCCAAGGGGCACCTCCCCACCCACACCTGGACCTTCCTCGCCGTCCTGCTGGCCCTCACCCTCGGTGTTCACATCTCGAACCGGTGGCTGGTGCCACACGCCAACCCGGTCCTCCTCCCCCTGGCGGCGCTGCTCAACGGGATCGGCTACGTCGAGATCGTCCGGTGGAACCCCGTCGCCGCTCAGCAGCAGGCGACCTGGACGCTGCTCGGTGCGATCCTCTACGTGGTGACCCTCCTCGTGGTGAGGCGGACCAGGGACCTCGATCGCTATCGCTACCTGCTCCTGCTGATCGCCGTCATCTTGATGCTCTCACCACTCTTCCCCGTGGTCGGGGTCTCCCAGGGCGGTGCCAGGCTCTGGGTCCGCTTCGGCTCGTCGGTCCAGTTCCAGCCCGTCGAGATCGCCAAGATCCTGCTGGTGATCTTCTTCGCGTCCTACTTCGCCGACAAGAAGGAGCTCTTGTCGATCCCCACCGCACGGGTCCGAGACCGGCTCGTCCTCGACCCTCGGCCGCTGATCCCGATCCTCTTGACGTGGCTCTTCGCCGTCGCCATCCTCGGAGCAGAGAACGCCATCGGGTTCGCGATGCTGCTGTTCACCTTGTTCATCGCCCTGCTCTGGATCACCACCGGGCGGGTCCTCTACCTGGCCCTCGGTCTCGGTCTGTTCGGCCTGGGTGCGTACTTCGCCGCTCAGTTCTTCACCCACGTCCATGCCCGCATCGCCATCTGGCTGGACCCCTGGCCCCATGCCCTCGGAAACGGCGCCCAGCTCGTGCAGTCGTGGTACTCCCTCGGCAACGGCGGGGTCGGCGGGACCGGCCTCGGACTCGGGCAGGCCGGTCACTGGGTCACGCTGCTGACCTCAGACCTGATCTACACGGCCATCGGCGAGGAGTTCGGGTTCATGGGCACCGGGATCCTGGTCATCGCCTTCGCCCTGCTCGTCGGTGCCGGATTCCACATCGCCCAGAGAGCCCGCAGCGACTTCGCTCGGCTCTGCGCGACGGGGCTGACCATCATCCTCGGGTTCCAGGCCTTCTTCATCATGGCCGGGATCCTGCGGATCCTGCCCTTGACCGGCATCACCCTTCCCTTCGCCGCACGCGGTGGATCGTCGTTGGTGGCCAACTACATCTTGATCGCGTTGCTCATGCGGATATCGAACGAGACCGGCCCGGACTGGATCGACATGTCCACGGCCAAGGACTCCCGCCCCCAGCACGCGGCGCGCTAGCGCCGGGAGAGCACGAGGGGCTCAGAGCCCCTCGAAGAGCGCCTCGTCGACCAGGATCGGCGC
The DNA here is from genome assembly GCA_017883125.1 of Acidimicrobiales bacterium. GTDB lineage: Bacteria > Actinomycetota > Acidimicrobiia > Acidimicrobiales > RAAP-2 > CAIUMH01. The sequence goes on along the minus strand of JADGOD010000277.1, from coordinate 7,042 downwards.
GGGCACCATCTGCCGCAGGCTCAGCACCAGCCCATCAGACGGCCGGCACGAGAGGACCTCGCGGCCTCGGACGGTCATCACGTCGAGCTCGGCGTGGAAGATCCCGTCGCTCTCATCGACGATGCGCACGGCGATCACGTCGGCGTTGATCCGGCGGAGCATCTCGGAGAACAGCTCGTGGGTCGAGGGCCGAAGCCCCTGAGATCCCTCTTGAGCGGCCACCAGGGCCGCTCCCTCGGCCAGGCCGATCGGGAAGCTCAACGTCCGGTACGGGCTCTCCTTCTCTGCCAGCTGGACCAGCGCGTGCTGCGCCGGAAGAGGCACCACGACCTCGATCAGCTCCATCACCCTGAACGTCGGGTGCGTGCCGTCCCCATCCTTGGGCGACGAGGCAGGCGGAGTCAGCTCATCCACCACGACGGGCCTCCACCGAGAGGACGATCCCGATCGCCGAGAAGAACACCAGCGCTGCGGAGCCTCCGTAGCTGAGGAAGGGAAGCGGGATCCCCGTGACCGGCATGATCCCCATAGTCATCCCGGCGTTCTGGAAGACGCTGAAGGTGAAGAAGGCGAAGATCCCCGAGCAGATGACCCGGCCCAGGACGTCCTTGGCCAGCATCGCAGCGCGCAGGATCCGGTACGAGATCACTCCCAGGAGCCCGAGGACCAGGGTCGAGCCGATGAATCCGAGCTGCTCCCCGACGGCCGTGAAGATGAAGTCCGTCTGCTGCTCGGGGACGTAGCCCAGGTTGGTCAGGGAGCCGCGGCCGATCCCCGCACCGAAGAGGCCACCGGCACCGATGGCGGTCTTGGCCTGCTTGACGTTGTAGATGGCCTGTTGAAGCTGGGGGTTGGTGGAGTTCTGGTTCAGGAAGCTCGTGAGGCGATGGATCTGGTAGCTCGAGAGGAACCCACCCTCGATGGCGACGATCACCACGAGGACCGCCCCGAGGAGGAGCCAGAGCAGGAGCCGCCCCGGGATCCCCGCTGCAGCGAGCATCACCATCGTGACCACCGAGATGACGATCACCGTCCCGAGGTCGGGCTGGAGCAGGATAAGGGCCATCGGCATCGCCGCCATCAGCAACAGGCGTGAGACGTCGCGCAGCGACAGACCCTCAGGTCGGCGGTTGCAGTAGGTGGCAACAGCGATCACCAGGGCGAGGACCGCGAACTCCGATGGCTGGATCTGGATGAAGCCCAGCGAGAACCACCGCTGCGCCCCGAGAGCGTTCGCTCCGAGCGGGCTCAGGACGGCAACCAGCATCAGGATCAGACCGGCATAGATCAGCGTGGCGAACTGCTCGAGGCGGCGGTAGTCGATCCACCACAGCACGCCCATCAAGAACGTCCCGCCCACGACGAAGACCATCTGGCGCTTGAGGAAGTACTTCGAGTCGAGCCCCTGGACCACCAGACCCGAGCGGGTCGCCGAGTAGACCATGATCATCCCGAGCACGGCGGCGGCCACGGCAGCTCCGGCCAGGATCCAGTCGGTCTCCCCCGTTCTCCTCCGGGTCGTCGAGAGACGCGGTGCCATCACCATCAGTCGGTGTCGCCCCTGGCCTCGACGGCCGCCCACATCGCCTCGACGGGTGCCTCCCGACCCGTCCAGCGCGTGATCTGCAGCGCGGCTTGGTGGACCAGCATCCCGAGGCCCCCCATGGTGGTCGCTCCCTGCGCCGAAGCATGCTCGACCCAGGCGGTCCGCCGGGGCTGGTAGACGAGGTCGACCGCGATCTGGCCGGCGTGCAGCAGCCCGGGGTCGACCAGTGGCACCGCGTCGCCTGCGGCTGTGCCCGCCATCCCCACGGGGGTCGTCTCGATCACGAGATCCGCAAGAGCGGCGTCGGTGGGATCACCGACCCGACCGCACGCGCCGGCCACCACAGCCACCTGCGCCGCCTGGGTCTCCGTGCGCGTCACCACGGCCACCTCGAGGGCCCCCGCCGCCCCAAGGGCCGCAGCGACGCTCCGAGCCGCTCCTCCACCCCCCACGATGACGACCCGGCTCGACGCCGGTGTGAACCCGAAGGAACAATCCAAGGCAGCCAGGAGCCCGTCGCCGTCGGTGGAGAGCCCCACGATCTCGTCGCCGTCGCGCACAAGGCAGTTCACGCTTCTGAGATGCGCCGCGGGGCCCTCGAGACGGTCCACGGCGAGCGCCACCTCCTCCTTGAGGGGCATGGTCACCGAGAGGCCCTTGAGCCCGAGGGTCCGCATCGCCTCCACCACCGAGGCGCCTCCGCCGGGCCCGACCTCGAAGGCGAGGCTCGTCCAGGGGACCGAGAGCGCCTCAAACGCCGCGGTGTGCAGGAGCGGCGAGAGCGAGTGGTCGATCGGTCGGCCCACGACACCGACGAGGCCAACGGGGACGTCCGGCATCGTCACAGCCCCCGCGAGGCGGCGAGCGCCTCATTTGCCAGCTGCTCCTTGAAGGTGTCCGAGAACGCCTCGGTCCCCGACCTGTCGATGACCGTGAAGAAGAGCCAGGCCCCCGCTGGAGGGTTCATGACCGCGGCGAGCGCAGCCTTCGACGGCGTGCAGATCGGCGTCGGAGGGAGGCCCCGGTTCAGGTAGGTGTTGTAGGGCGAGACGGTGCGCTCGGTCGCCGAGGTGACCGGGCCGCCATCCTGCCCGAGGGCGTAGAGGACGGTTGCGTCCATCTGCAGCGGCATGCCCTGGGCCAATCGGTTATCGATCACCCTGGCCACCTTCGGCATGTTGGGGGCGTAGTAGCCCTCCTTCTCGACGATGGAGGCCTGGGTGATCAGGCTGTACGCGTCATGCCCACGTGCGACCGTCGCTGGGGTGAGCCCGACGGATCGGGCCAGGGCCTCGAAGTCCGCCACCATGGACGTGAGGAGCGCCGTTGCGCTCGTCGTCGGCGTCACCAGGTAGATCCCTGGGGAGACGAGGCCTTCGAGGTTCGTCGAGGACGTCGGCTCGAACGACGAGCGGACCTTGCCCGACTTGAGGAGCGCGGCGAACTTGTCGGCGTAGTTCGCGCCGACGTTGGCATGGAGCCGGTTGGTGACCTCGGCCAAGGTGAACCCTGGCGGGACGTGCAGCGCGAAGGTGTTCGGCCCAGCAGAGAGCGCCTCGTGCACGGCGCCGAAGGTCGAGTTCTTCGGTAGCGTGTAGTACCCGGGCGAGATCGTCGGTGATCCGTGGATCACCGAGTAGATGCGGAAGGCCGTCGAGTCGGAGAGCACGCCCGCCGCGGACAGCGCCGAGACCGCCGAGGAGTAGGACTCCCCCGTCGTGACCTGGACGGTCACCGGCTTGCCGGGACCGCCGAACGGGTGGGAGGAGATCTCGTACCACCCCACACCGGCAACCAGCGCTGCCGCGACGCCGATTGCCACCCATCGGACCCATCGAGGCGAGCGACGGCGACGCCTCCGAGCGGTCCGGGGAGTCGGCGGCTCCGAGGGCGGCGCCGCCTCGAGGTCTGCATCAGCTACTGACACGCCAACCACGCTTCGAGAAGGACGGCTGCCGCGGCCGAGTCGATCGACGACCGCTGTGACCGGGTGTTCTTCCCGGCTCGACTGAGCGCGCCCGCAGCCTGGACGGTGGTCAAGCGCTCATCGTGGAGCACCACCTCGAGATCCAGATCGACGAGTCGCGCCGCCAGCTGGACGGAGAGCAGGCGAGCCGAGGCCGCCGCGGTGCCCTCGGTCCCGTTGAGGCTCTTGGGAAGGCCGACGACCACGGCCACCGCTCCCTCCTCCTCGATCAGCTCCCTGAGCTTGTCGAGGAGGGTGTCATCGGCATCCAGCGCTGGGCGGGGGAACGCCATGGTCCGTCCCGAGTCGCTCACGGCCACTCCGACCCGGCGGGAGCCAGGATCGAGCGCCACGACCCTGCCGGTGGTGGTCACCGCACCGCTCACGATCCGCTGAGCTCGAGTCGGGCTGCGGCCAGTGCGGCAGGGAGCCCGTCGGGGTTCTTCCCGCCCGCGACGGCCATCTGCGGGGATCCGCCGCCGCCGCCGCCGATGAGCCCACCGAGCGTCTTGACGAGATCTTGAGCGTTGACCGCGCCAGCGCTGGCCACCGCCACCGAGACCTTCCCTTCGAGCGTCGAGCCGATGACCACGACGTCGAGGCCTCCCGCGCGGAGCGCTCCACCCGCCAGGTGGCGCAGGTCGTCCGCCGAGCGCCCAAGGACCGAGGCGATCAGCGTCGAGCCCTCCGCCGTCGAGATCAGCGCAGCGGCCTCCGCGTCCAGGCTGGCCTGGCGGAGAGCATCGCGCTCGCGCTCGACGGCCTTGGTGCGCTCCAGCGACCGCTCGATGGCATCGAGGATCTGCTCGGGCTCGGACTTGAGCAGCGCTGCGGCGTGATCGAGCGCTCGCTGGGTGGTCAAGCTCCGCTCGACGCTCTCGAGGCCGGTCACCGCCTCGATCCGTCGGGTGTTCGACCCGATCGAGCCCTCCGAGATGATCTGGATCGAGCCGATCGCACCGAGGGCGCTGACATGGGTCCCTCCACAGAACTCCAGGCTCTCGGCCCCGGCGCGGACCACCCGAACGGACTCGCCGTACTTGTCGCCGAAGAACGCGATCGCACCCATCGCCTCGGCCTCGGCGCGGCTGGCCTCGGTGGTCTCGACGGGCGCGTCCGTGAGGACCTGTCCGTTGACCATCTTCGTCACCTTCTCCAACTCCTCGGTGCTCGGTGCGCCGTGGTGGCTGAAATCGAAGCGCAGCCGGTCCGGAGCCACCAGCGAGCCCTGCTGGCGGACGTGCTCGCCGAGGACCTCACGCAGCGCCCAGTGCAGGAGGTGCGTGGCGGTGTGGTTCCGGCGCAGCGCCTCGCGACGAGCCGGGTCGATCGACGCCAGTGCATCCTGGCCGAGCTCGATCTCGCCCTCGATCGTGGCCCGGTGGGCGTGGAGCCCGGGAAGCGGCGCGACGGTGTCGAGGATCCTCGCCGTGCCGGTCGCCGTCTCGATGACGCCCGTGTCACCCATCTGGCCGCCGCTCTCGGCGTAGAAAGGCGAGCGGTCGAGGAAGATCTCGGCGACGCCATCGGCACCGCTCAGCACGCCGATCACACGGGCGGGCACCGAGTACTCCTCGGTGACGCGCCCGACGAAGACGGTGGGGCCCTCGGCATCGAGAATGGCCCTGTACGCCGCCTCGTCCGCAGCCCTCGGCGTGCGCGCCGCGGCACGGGCGCGCTCGCGCTGCTCGTTCATGAGCGCTTCGAACTCGGCGCGGGAGACCATCAGGGACTTCTCGGCCACGAGCTCCTCGGTCAGCTCAATCGGGAAGCCGTGCGTGTCGTGGAGGCGGAACGCCACCTCGCCAGGCAGATGGGTGGCTCCGGACGTCTCGATGTCGGTGGTCGCCTCCTCGAGCAGGGTCATCCCGGTCCGCAGCGTGCGGTCGAAGCCCTCCTCTTCTCGGGACAGCACCCCAGTGACCAGATCGAGGTCGCGCCGCAGGGTCGGGTAGGCCTCGCCGAGAGACTCGACGGTGGCTGCCACGAGGGTGGGGGTGATCACGCTCTGGGCGCCGGCACGACGCGCAGCCATCACCGCCCGTCGGACGATCCGGCGGAGCACGTAGCCACGGCCCTCGTTCGAGGGCAGGACCCCGTCTGCCACCAGCATCGTCATGGCCCGGCCGTGATCAGCCAGGATCCGAAGCGCGACATCATCAGCCTCATGGGCGCCGTAGCGGCGTCCCGTCGCCGACTGTGCTGCGTCGAGCAGCCCGGCGAAGACGTCGGTGGCGAAGATCGAGTCGGTGCCGTTGAGGATCGGCACGAGGCGCTCGAGGCCGGCACCGGTGTCGATGTTGGTCTTCGGGAGAGGGCGCAGCGTCCCGTCGATTCCCCGATCGAACTGCATGAACACGAGGTTCCAGATCTCGACGAACCGCTCGGCACCGCCGTAGGCCGGGCCGCCGTCGGCCCCGTAGGCCTCGCCCTTGTCGAAGTAGAGCTCCGAGCACGGCCCACATGGACCGGTGTCGCCCATTCGCCAGAAGTTGTCCTCACCCATCCGCTGGATCCGGGCGGGATCGACCCCGATCGCGTCACGCCAGAGCGCCTCGGCGTCGTCGTCGCTCTCGTGAACCGTCACCCAGAGTCGGTCGGCCTCGATGCCGAGCACCTCGGTGACGAGGGTCCACGCCATGGTGATGGCCCCCTCCTTGAAGTAGTCGCCGAAGCTAAAGTTCCCGAGCATCTCGAAGAACGTGCAGTGCCGGGTCGTCGTTCCCACGATGTCGATGTCCACGGTGCGGAAGCACTTCTGGACCGATGTCGCCCTCGGCCACGGGGCGACCTCGTCGCCGAGGAAGTACGGCTTGAAGGGGACCATGCCCGCGATGGTGAACAGGACGCTCGGGTCGTGAGGGATCAGACTGGCCGAGGGCACGATCTCGTGTCCCTGCTGGGAGAAGAACTCCAAGAATGATCGGCGCATGGCGGAGGCGTCCATCTGCCAATCCTACTGGGGCTCCCCCTCATCGCTTTGCGGGCTGGCTCCTTCGTCCGCTCGGCGGGCCTCGTCCAGCCAGCGGGCCGCAGAGGCCTCACGGCCGTGATCGGAGGGCACGTAATAGCGCCGTGGCCCCAGCTCCTCGGGCAGATAGCGCTGGGCGACCCATCCGGAGGCCTCGTCGTGGGGGTAGCGGTAGCCCTCACCGTGACCCAGCTGGGCCGCTCCGCGGTAGTGCGAGTCGCGCAGGTGGGCGGGAACCGTGGTCCTCGGGCCGTTGCGGACGTCGTCGAGCGCCGCGGCGAGCGCCAGGGTCACCCGGTTCGACTTCGGCGCCGTGGCCAGGTGCACGACCGCCTGGGCCAGCGTGAGGCCGGCCTCGGGCAGCCCGATGAGCTCGACCGCTCGAGCAGCCGCCTCGGCGACCACCAGGCTCATCGGGTCGGCCATGCCGACGTCCTCGCTGGCCAGGATCACGAGCCGCCGAGCGATGAAGCGGACGGACTCTCCCGCCTCGATGAGTCGAGCCAGCCAGTAGAGGCCGGCATCGGGATCCGACCCCCGCACCGACTTGATGAGCGCG
>JADGOD010000276.1 GCA_017883125.1 Acidimicrobiales bacterium | reverse complement strand
CGTGCCGTCCCCGAAGTACCGCGATTGACGTCGAGCGCGTCAACCATTTGACCCAGTTGGCACCTCGTACGTGAGGGCCATGTGCAGCGACTTCGCTCTGGCTGTCAGCAAAGCCGCCTCGCCGACTTGACCGCCGAGCCCGGGACTAACCTCGCTCCGATGACCCCCTCAGCCCTCTCTCGACTCCTGTGGCCCTCCTCGATCGCCGTGGTCGGCGCCAGCGAGCAGTTGGGCATGTCCAACAACGCCGTGCTCCCCATGCTTGAGGCGGGCATGGACATCCATTTGATCAACCCCAATCGCGAGACCGTCTACGACCGCCCGACGCTCCCCTCCCTCAGCGCCGTCGGGGCGCCGGTCGATGCGGTGCTTTGCCTGATCAACGCGGCGAGGACCGTGGAGCTCGTCGAGGAGGCCTCCGCCCTCGGGTGCGGAGGCGTGGTCGCCGCCGCCGGCGGCTTCGCCGAGCTCGGCGAGGAGGGAAGAGCGCTGCAGGCGAGGATGATCGCCGCAGCCGGCGAGGACCTTGCGGTGATGGGCCCGAACTGCAGCGGCTTCAAGAACGTGCCGCTCGGGGTGAACCTCTTCACCGGCGGCCGGATGACGCTGGCCGCCGGTTCAGTCGCTGTGGTCTCCCAGAGCGGGTTCCTCGTGCGCGCCGCGCTGGCAGCGGCCAAGGAGCGTCAGCTGGGAATCAGCCTGGCCATCTCCTCCGGCAACGAGGCGGTCTGTGGTTTGGCGGACTACATCGATGCCCTCGCCGACGATGACGCGACCCAGGTGATCTGCCTCGTCATCGAGAAGATCCGAGATGCCGACGCGTTCTACGCCGCGGTCGGAAAGGCCCAAGCGGCCGGCAAGGCAGTGCTCGCCGTCAAACTCGGCCGCTCGGCACGCGCCCGCGACATCATGAGGTCGCACACCGGGGCGATCGCCGATGAGAGCTGGGTCTACGACCTCGTCCTCAACGAGATCGGCGTGCTCGTGGCCCACGACATCGACGACATGCTCGACATGGCCCAGCTCGTGGCGCAGATTCCCTCGAAGAGATGGCAACCGATCAACGGGACGGCCGTCGTCGCCTCCTCGGGCGGCGTGGCCAGCACCGCCGCAGACGCCGCCGAGGAGATCGGCGTCACGCTGCCGCGTCCTGCCGACATCGAGTCGTGGCTGCTCGAGACGATCCCCGGGGCGGACTCGCTCAACCCGCTCGACATGACGGGCTTCGTGGTGCGGGACGAAGAGCTGCTCAAGAGGCTCTTCTCCAGCTACATCTCCGACAGCGCCATCGATGCGCTCGTCCTGGTCTGGTGGACCGCCGAGGATGATGCCGGATGGGGCTCGGTCCTGCTCGGCCCGCTCGTCAGGGCGGCGAAGGGCGCCCAGATCCCCGTGATCGTCTCGACGGTGGAGGCGACCTCGCCGGGGAGCTGGACGGTTCCGATGCGGGCGGAGAACCTCAGCTTCTGCCGGGGGTTGCGCTCGACCTTCCGGGCGATCCGTGCTCTGAACGCGGCCTCGCAGCCTCCCGAACGAGTTGCCCCCCTCCTCCCCCTGAACGGCGAGCGTCCAACCACGGGGCTCATCGAGACCGAGGATGGAACCTTCGCATCCTTCGCCACGGCGATGGCCCTCCTCGAGCAAGCGGGCATCCCCGTGGCCCCCTGGGTCGTGCTCGACGACGGGGTCGAGGCCACCCCCGAGGTCGGCCAGCTCGGCAGCTCGCTCGTGGTCAAGCTGGCCGACGTGGCCCACCGGACCGAGCTTGGCGCCGTGCGCCTCGACGTGGCGCCCGAAGAGCTCGCCGGCGTGATCACCGATCTCCGTGGCCTCGCCGTGACCCACGGGGTCTCCGGGGCGATCGCCATCCAGGCGATGACAGCGGGCCGCGGCGAGGCCTTCATCGGCATCCAGGGCCGGACCGACCTCGGGCCGATCGTCCTGATGGGGCGGGGCGGCGTCCTGGTCGAGCTCAACCGCCAGATCGAGGGGCGTCGGCTCCCGCTCGACCCGACTGGCGCCAAGGATCTGGTCGACGCCGTCGCCGGCCCGGCGGCCTTCGCAAGGCTGCGCGGCCAGAAGGCGTGGGACACCGCTGCTCTCGAGGGCGTGCTGGCCGGCGTCGACCGCCTCTGGGACGCGGTCGGCGGCTGGGTCGAGTCGCTGGACCTCAACCCGCTCATCGTCACCGACGCCGGCGTGGTGGCCGTCGACGCGCTGGTCATGGTTGCCCGCCCCGAACTCGACTGAACCGCCACCGAAGAGCGCGAGGGTCCGCTGGGACACGTTCGCGCCACGACCAGCGACATCTTCCGCTCCCACCTCGCCGCCCAGACCGATGGCCCGACCGAGCGGGTCAGCTCCAGATTGATGCTGCGTCCTCGGCGGCAAACCGCCAGGTCTGGTCGATCGGGGGCACCCACGGCCACTTCGAAGGCCACCAGCACCTGCGCAACGAGGCGCTGGTGGCCTAGATCGACGGGCTCTTCTGAGCCCGCTCCTCTCAGCCCGGTCGCTCCGTTCGGGGAGCCAGGGCGTCTCGAACCGGGCTCCACGTGCGCCCTTGATCCCCTTGACGCCCTCCGTGGCGATGATCTCTCCGACGGTGCGTCCGTCAGGAGCGGTCGCCCGGGGCGGCGCCAGCAGACGGCCCCCTGGGCACGTCGCGGAAGGGGATGTCCTTGTCCATGGTCCTCTCCCGAGGCATGCCGAGGATCCGCTCGCTGATGGCGTTGCGCGACATCTCGGTGGTCCCCCCGGCGATCGCCGTTGTCTGGCGCATCAGGAACGAGACACCAGCCCCTGCCGCCTTGGTGTCGTCCGTGTTCCACGCGACCGCCGAGCTGCCCGTGAGCTCGAACTCGATCGTCGCGGTGCGGATGGTCTCCTCGGCGACCATGACCCGGGCCAGCGCTGCGGCATGACTGGTCATCTTGCCCGCCCCGATCCCCTTCGCCACCCGGGTCCCGAGCGATCGATAGGCGAGGCTCAGCGCCCGAGCCTCGCCGATCAGATCCCGGGCCACCGGGTCGTCGAGTCGCCCCGCATCGCGGGCCCGCTCCAGCAGCGGGTTCTTGGTCCTTGACGACTGGCCGCGGGCGGCCTCGGGACGGACGGTCAAGGGAGAGATGGCATAGCTCTTCTCGTAGAACATCCACCCGGTCCCGACCGTCCAGCCATCGTCGACCTCGCCGATCCGATCGCTGTCGGGGATCCGGACGTCGTCGAGGTACTCCTGGCAGAACTCCTTCGATCCGTTGAGCATCTCGATCCGCTGGACCTCGATGCCGGGCTGGTGGATCTTGAGCATGAAGACGCTCAGGCCCCGGTGCTTGGGCACGTCCCAGTTCGTCCGGGCCAGGCAGAGGCCCCAGTCCGACCACCAGGCGCCGGTGGTCCAGATCTTCGAGCCGTTGAGCACCCACTCGTCGCCGTCGCGGACCGCCGTGGTCTGGGCACCGGCCACATCCGAGCCGCCCGAGGGCTCGGAGAGGAACTGCATCCAGATCTCCTCGCCCTTCAAGATGGCGGGGATGTGGTTCTGCTTCTGCTCCTCGTTCCCGAACTCCAAGAGCACCGCGGCGCACGGGGTGAACGTCGGGACCTGGATCTTGTCGGGGAACTCGTAGCCGACGATCTCCTCGTTGAAGGCCTGGGCGTGCGCGGGGGTGAGGCCCTGGCCGCCGTACTCCTTCGGGAAGCAGATCCCGGCCAAGCCTCCATCGAACAGTCGGCGCTGGAGGTCGCGGTTGCGCTGGACCTCGGCCAGCTCCTCTTCGTCCGAGCCCAGCCCGTAGTTGGGCTCGACCTGCGTGCCAGCGGGGAGTACCGGCATGTTCTCCTCGAGCCATGACCGTGCCCGCAGCCGGAACTCCTCGACGCTCTCGATCGTGCTCATGCGTGGACCTCTTGCTGCTCGAGGATGGTGGTGAGTCGTTCTCGGTGGTCGGCGACCGTTCCGTGGAGCGCCGCGCCGAGCGTGATGCGCCGCAGGTAGAGGTGCAGGTCGTGCTCGAACGTCACCCCGATGCCACCGTGCATCTGGACGCAATCGTGCGCGAGCTCTGGCCCCACCGAACCGATGTAGGCCATCGCGGCGCTCACGAGCTCGGAGGCGTCCGTCGTCGCGTCCTGGACGGCCGCCGCGGCATCATCGGCCAGCGCGTGGCTCGCCTCGAGCCAGATCTTCATGTCGGCGAAGCGGTGCTTCAGCGCCTGGTACGAGGCGATCGGGCGGCCGAAGGAGTAGCGGTTGAACGCCGACTCGAGCGTCATCTCGAACGCCTTGTCCATCGCACCGACCATCTCG
>JADGOD010000275.1 GCA_017883125.1 Acidimicrobiales bacterium | reverse complement strand
GGTCTCGGCCCTGAGGCGCCACGCCAGCGGCTCGCTCGATCTGCGCTTCGCCACCAACATCGACGGGGCGTCGTTCGAGGCGGCGATCTGCGGGCTCGATCCGGCCGCCACGCTGGTCGTGATCTCGTCGAAGACGTTCAGAACCCTCGAGACGATGGCGAACGCCACCAAGGCCACGAACTGGCTCAAGGGCGCGCTCGGTGTCGAGGCGGTCTCGGTGCACTTGGTCGCCGTCACCGCTCGCCCGGAGGCCGCAGAGGCCTTCGGCGTCGATCCGGGGTCGATCTTCCCGATCCCGGAGTCCGTCGGCGGGCGGTTCTCGATCTCCTCGGCCATCGGCCTGCCGGTGATGCTGTCGATCGGCGTCGAGGGCTTCGCCGAGTTCCTCGAGGGCTTCCGAGCGATGGACGACCACTTCGCATCCGCCCCCCTCGAGGAGAACCTGCCGGTCCTGATGGGGCTCATGCGCCTCTGGTACTCGGTGTTCATGCGCTGCGAGACCTTCGCCGTGGTCTCCTACGCCGCCGACCTCGGCCTCTTCGCCCCCTTCCTCCAGCAGCTCGAGATGGAGTCGAACGGCAAGTCGGTTGATGCCCAGGGCGAGCCCATGGGCGTGCCGACGGGCCCGATCGTGTGGGGATCGACCGGCACCGACGCCCAGCACGCCTTCTTCCAGCTCCTCCACCAGGGGACCCACCTGGTCCCCGTCGACCTGATCGGGGTGCTCAGGGCCATGAGCGACGACCTCGGTGCCCACGACCTGCTGATGGCCAACCTCTTCGCCCAGGCCGAGGTGCTCGGCTTCGGGGTCTCGGCGGCCGACCTCGCAGCGGCCGGCGTCCCGTCGAATCAAGCAGCGCACCGGGTGCTCCCGGGCAACCGACCCTCGACCCTGCTGCTCCTCGATGAGCTCGACCCGAGGACGCTCGGGGCCCTGGTCGCCCTCTACGAGCACGAGACCGCCGTCCAAGGCGCGGTGCTCGGCATCGACTCGTTCGATCAGTGGGGCGTCGAGGCCGGCAAGGTGATCGCCGAGCGGATCTCGGCCGAGCTGGGCGCGCCGGCCGGACCGAGCTCCCACGACCTCTCGACGGCACGGGCCCTCGAGCGCTATCGCTCCTCGCGCCAGATCTAAGGCGACCGCTCGGAACCGGGCGCGAGACGACCGCCCCCTCCTCGCAACGAGGACAAGGCGGTCGTCTCGGCAACCCGGGAGCGTCGGTGACGACGCCTAGTTGATCCCGGTGCAGCGGTTGTGCCACCCACCGAAGCCGCCACCTACTTGGTAGAGGTGGTAGGCGACGAGGTCCTGGACGGCCGGTGGGGCCTCTCCAGGGGTCGACCAGTTGCCCAGGGGAGCCCAGACTGACTGGAAGGCCCACCAGGTCGAGATCAGGATGCCGTAGGCACCCGAGATCAGCGAGTACTGGTCGTTCGACTCGGCACTGCGGATGCAGGACCACATGGGGGTCTGCACGGCAGCTACCGCCTCGGCGGTCGCCTGGTCGAACCTCGCCTGGACGAGGGCCGTCAGCGCGGCGGCTACCTCTTGGTTGTGCCTGGTGACCTCGATCTCGTTCGACACGGCCTGGGTCGTGAGGTTGATGCCCCCAACGCCTGGGGCCGGGATCACATAGGACGCCGCAGCCATGGCTGGCTGGGCGATGGTGACCGGCTTGGTTGTTCTGGTGTGGGCCGTCGGGGCGAGAGCTCCGGCAGTGGCCATTGTGGTGATGGTTAGGGCCGTGATGGCTGAGACAGCCAGCAGGGCGTAACGACGACGGTGCATAGATCCGCGTCCTTCCTTCTTCGGGGTCTACGGAGCACAAGGTCTCCGATGATCTTTCAGTTGGTCGGTGTGCGGGAACTCGGCCGTTATTCCAGTGATCTCGCGGGCTGCAGAAACGAACAGCCGGGGATTTAGATCATCCTCTCGCAAGCGTGGTTGGCCGGATGTACCCGTGGCCTCCAGGAGGGGGGAATTCCACCCGCATCTCCGTGTGCCATTTGGATCTTGATGCATTGCCTCCTTGGCCCCTACAGGAATCCTCGGTTGAGGACTCCCTCGGTGACCGTCCTCCCGGAGCTCGTGAGCCCGGGTTGTGGGTACAAGTCAAAACTTTAGGGTGCCGGAGTGACGAGATAAGCGATTTTGGGCGTCTCCAGGAGTCCTCTTGGCGGAGTCGCGAAAGAAAGTCCAGGTAAAGGGCCTTATTAATTATTTCTCAAGAAATGGCCCCAGAGGCCGAATTTGGCCGTCTGAGAGCCTCAAGTGAGGGTTGAGGTTGCCGCCATTGAGCGTTTGGGAGGTGGCGGCGGAGATGCGGCGTCAACTGAACAGCGCCGCAGGCTCGGCCTACCGCCCGAAATTCATCAATGTAATTCGTTAATACGCCCTGAATACTCTCGGTGACTGTTATCAAGATCCTATTTTGACTATTCATTAAATAGAAATGCACTGACCCGTCGGTATAGTGCCCTTCGATGTAGTCCATATCGTGACGGGATCCAGCCCCAAATGCTCTTTGGGTGATTCTCGTAAATACGCGGAGACGCCCACCTCAGAGGCATCGAGTTCTCGGGATCTGGGCTGGATCCGGCCCTCCTCGGGGCTCCGAGGCCCGGTGCTCAGGCGTTGAAGGCGAGCATGAGACCTGGACGTGGCCATCTGCAGCCAAGGAGCCGGCCGGTCTGCGAGCCCGTGAGGTACGCCGTGGTGAGGTCGTCCCCGGCGAAGCAGATGTTCGTGATCATCAGATCCCTCATCGCCTCGGGGACCTCGAGGAGCTCGATCTCGGTGCTCGCCGGGTCGAGGACGGTGATCCCTCCCTCAAGGAGGGTCCCGACGCAGACCTTCCCCCCTGCCTCGATGGCCATCGAGTCGAGCAGCGCGTAGCCGGGGAGCCGGCCGAGGACGACCCAGGGGTCGAGCGGCTCGTTGTGGATGGCGGCCCAGACGTCGGTGCCGTTAGTCGCCTCGAGCTCCCCCGGGGCGGCGATCCTGCGCCGGATGACCCGGGCGGTGAGGGTCTCGGAGTAGTAGAGGACGTCCTCGTCCGGACTCAGGCCGATGCCGTTGGGAGCGTCGAGAGACGCAAGGACCTCGCGGATCATCGATCCATCGCTGTGCGCGTAGAAGATCCCGCCGAGCTTGGCGTTCCGCTTGCCGCGGGCCCCGTGGTCGGTGAACCAGAAGCCGCCCGTCGAATCGAAGACCAGATCGTTGGGGGCGATGAGCGGGCGACCGTCGCACTCCACATAGAGGTCTTCGACTGATCCGTCGATGAGGTCGACCCGTTGGATCCGCCCGACCGACTCCCTGTTGCCGATCCCGCCATTGTTGCAGATGTAGACCTTGCCGTCGGGACCGATGGCTGCTCCGTTGGGGCCGTCACCGCACGCAGCGACGGTGGCCTTCTTCCCCGTGGCGGGATCGACCCGCGTCAGGCGCCCCCCATCGATCTCGACGACCAGCACCGATCCGTCGGCCATGGCGACCGGGCCCTCGGGGAACTCGAGGCCCTCGGTGATGATCTCGACCTCTTGAAGCTGGGCTCGTCGCATGGTTCCCCTCATCTGTTCGATCGTCACGGCCTTGGGTGGCCGGGTCGCTGGTCCGGCTGGGTGCGCGATGAGCGGATCACGCCTCGAGTGGCGTCAGATCCGGAAGGTGGCGGGTGGCGAGGACCCCCATGGCGCCGACCATGGCCTGGTGCTCCCGGCGCACGGACTCCCAGGCGGAGGAAAGGAGGTCTCGAGCGTCCAGCTCTCCGGCGAGGACCCGTCCCTCGACTTCGGCTCGACCGACAAGGATCGAGGCGACCTGGTGGCCGAGAAGGGTGGCCAGGTCACCTTCCTCGGCGGCCCGGTGGGCCTCACCGAAACGGTCGACGCCCCGGAGGTACTTCACGATCCGGGCCAGGCTCTTGGCCCGGGCTGCGGCGAAGGGGTCGGAGATGGCCGGCACGATGATCTCGCTGATCTGGGCCAGCGCGGCGTCGTAGAGATCCCCTTGCTCGGTCTCGGGGGCGTCGTCGGCCAGCTCGAGTGGAGCCAGCGCCACGCCGAGGGCACCGGCGAGGGCCTCGACGGTCAGCCGTTTGTGGAGGGCGCCGTAGATGAGGCCGTTGCCGACCTCGCCGAGGAGGTCTCTCTCCCCGCCCTCCCTCCGGGCGGAGAGCACGGCGATCCGGAGCTCGGCGAAGACCATGTGGTACCGGATCCGGAAGACATCGACCGGGCCGCGGAGCGCTTCGTAGGCGGCGACGAACCCGAGGTAGTCGGGGACCGGCTCCTGGGCGTTGCGGGTGGCCAGCCACGCCAGATCCTCCATGGGGTCACCGAGGTGGGCCAGCTCCCAGTCGAGGACGGCGGTCACCTCCACTCCGTCGTGGAGGAAGTTCCCCGGCCCGGTGTCACCCTGGACCAGCGACGGCGGGCCGGGGACGTCGGGCGCGTTGGCCCGGAGCCAGGCGAAGCAGGCGCGCAGGAATCCCTGGGGCTCACCCATCCCCTCGAGGCGGGACTCCCACGAGTCGATCTCGTCGACCACGTGGTCTCGGATCGACCTCGCCGGGAGCAGGCTCGGGAGCTCGAGGCTGGTCACGTCGAGGTCGTGGAGTTCGGCCAGGATCGGCACGAAGGAGTCGATCACCCGCTGGCGGACCTCGGTGTCGAGCCCGGCGTAGCGGGCCGCCCCGGCGGAGCGCTCCATCAGCACCGCTGGCCGCTCAGGGTGGAGGGCGATCACCTTCGGCACGGGGACCGGTGTCGGGCCGAGGGCCCTGTAGATCTCGGTCTCCCGGCGAAGGGTGTAGCGCTCATATCCAGGTGGCTCGGCGGCGTCCGCTCGGAGGAAGAGCTCTCGTCTCGAGCCGTCCGCATCGGTGACCTCGACGTCGAAGGCCTGGTGGCGACCGCCTCCCGGCCGGCGGTGCACCTCGGCGGCCGTCGACCCCGTGACCTCTTGGATCCATGACTCGTAGCTCACGTGTCCTCCGTCCTGCTCCACGATCTCTATGCCCAGCCACCGGCGGGGGGCTGGGCATGGCGCAGGTCACCGAGTGAGATCACCGGCCAGACGTCCTGGTCCTCGCCCCAGCCCAGGCCACCGGCCATCTCCCACTCGATGAGCGAGTTGATGCAGACGTGCGCCGAGGTCGGCAGGGCGTTTCCGGCCAGGGTGCGGCCCGCCACATCGAGCGCCCGGCCGTCGGTGTCCTCGCCGTGGATCTCGATCGAAGAGACACCACCGGTCTTCGCATCACGGACCGTGTGGCGCTGCGC
>JADGOD010000274.1 GCA_017883125.1 Acidimicrobiales bacterium | reverse complement strand
GCTCGAGACCGAGAAGGAACGCCGTAACCACATCGGAGACGAAGACGTAGTCACGGACCTGTTCACCGGTGCCGTAGATCTGCAGTGTCCCGTGGTTCATCGCAGCGCGCATCAGCCGCGCCACGATGCTGTCCTTGACCTGCATGCCTATGCCGTAGACGTTCGTCAGGCGCAGGGCAACGGTCACCATTGCGTAGCTGGCCGAGTACGCCGACAACAGCATCTCGCTGGCTGCCTTCGTGGCCCCGTACGGGGTCAACGGTCTGATCACCATCGACTCATCGATGGTCGACGAACCGACATCGCCCACCACGGCATTGGTGCTCGCGAAGACGAGCCGCTTCACCCCGTTGAGGCGGCTCTGTTCGAGTAGCAGCTGCGTCACGGCGACGTTCGTGTCGAAGACGTCTTGCGGGTTCTCGATGCTCTTGATCACCGACGTCAGGGCGGCAAGATGGATAACTCCGTCAACATCAGGTGCGAAGGCGCGGCGGACCACCGCGGGATCACGGAGATCACCGAGGACCTCGGTGATTGCTGCATCACGATCCGGAAAGCTGTTGAGATCGGCGACGACAACTTCGTCACCTCGACCCAACAGACGAGACACCACATGTTGCCCGATGAATCCCGATCCACCGGTAACCAGGACCCTCACCGAGGCTCTCCTCTGAAGCTTGACGAGTCACGTAGAGTCACGTCTTCCTCGGGTCCTCTTCAATCGAGAACCGACTCTGAGGCTAGTCGCCGGGGGACGTGGCAGAGCTCCGATGAGCCGGAGAAGATGCCGGGAGCCACTGACGATCGAGGGGATCTCCCGCGGTCAGCCGCGACCTCTGGAGATCGTCGTCAGAGCGATTCCGAGTCGCCTCTTCGGACACCGCCACCTTGGAATCTACCGATCTCTGCAGAGCACCGAGCGGTGTCGGGATCCACGTGCCGCACGCGTCGCCATGAGGGTGGCTGCCCGGCGTGGCCCCCTCAGCGGGCTTTGAGGCGGACGATGACCTCGTCGACGACCTCGGAGGTCGAGGCGCCCCCGCCGAGGTCGAAGCAGCGGACACCGTCGCTCGCGGCTCCGAGGGTCGCCTGCCGAAGAGCTCTCGCCGCCCCGGCGCAGCCGCTCTCATCGCTCAGACCGGCGTGCTCGAGGACCGCGGCACAGGCCAGCAGCATCGCCATCGGGTTGGCCACGTTCTTTCCCTCGAGGGACGGCGCCGTCCCGTGCGGTGCCTCGGCCATCGCCACGGTGGTCCGCAGTTCGTCGTCGAGCGCCAGGAGCACCGACTCGGCCCCGGCGATCGACCCGAACATGGCGAGCACGAGGTCGCTCAGGCAGTCCCCGTCTCGATTGAGCGACGGGATGACCACGGCGCGCTCCCAGTTCTCGGTCATGAGCCCGGCATAGGAGGCGTCGATGAGCATCGGCTGATACGCGATCTCCGGGTGGCGCAGCGCAGCGGCGTCCATCTCCTCCTTCAGCATCCCCTCGTAGGCGGGCGAGACCGTCCACTTCGGGCCGCCATAGACGAGGCCGCCCATCGACTCGGCGGACCGGAAGGCGAACTCGGCCACCAGGCGGCAGGTCCCGCGATCGATGCGCTCGGTCCGCCATGCGGCCTCGCCCGAGGTGCCGGGCTCGCCCTCACGGCCCTCGGCTGCTCCGTAGGCGTCGCCGACCGCCATTCGCACGACGGCGACGGGATGCGAGAGGGGGACGATCGGCGAGACGCCCGGGATCCGTCGCCCGGTGCGGACGATGACCTTCCCGCCGATCCCCTCACGGAGGATCCGGTTCGGCGATCCGACGCTGCCGATCTCGGTTGGGGTGATGGTCGCCGCCTTCAGGCCCAAGCCGGTCTCGACCATGGCGGCGGCCGCTGCGTGGACGACCCCGTTCTCGGTCCGGCGCCGGTTCTCCAGCGACAGGTCGAAGCGGAGGAGGTCGATGTCGATGCCGAGCACGCTCGGGTCGAGGACCCGGAGCGATTCCTCGAGGAGCTCCTGTCCGGTCTGGTCTCCTTCGCAGACGACGATCGACACACCGGGCATGGCTCAACCATAGGCACCCGATCTGGCGCCATCCTGAACTGGTCGTCGCAGCGGTTGGTGGCCCACCAATCCTCCCGGCCTCCCGGCTCGCTCGGTGGAGCGATCCCACCGCCACCGAGAACCTCCCGGTAGTACCGTTTGGCCGATGCCCTCGAGCGCCTTTGAACCGGGTCAGCTTGGTCCGATCACCCTCCGGAATCGGATCATCAAGTCCGCCACCTTCGAGGGGGCGGCGACCGATGGTCTGGTCACTGGTGCCCTGATCGACTTCCACGCGCAGGTGGCCGCGGGCGGTGTGGCCATGAGCACCGTCGCCTTCGCTGCCGTCTCCCCCGAGGGACGGGTCGGAGAGAACTGCCTCCTGCTTCGACCTGAAGCCGTCGACGGGCTGCGCCGACTCACCGATGCCATCCACGCCGAAGGGGCCATGGCAGCGGTCCAGATCGGCCACATAGGCCCGGTCCAGGCCAGCCCCGATGGCAAGCGGTTCGGGGCACTGTCCCCGTCGCGCCACATCGGGATGATGGGCAACGTGGCCAAGGCGATGAGCGAGGCGGACCTCGCCCGGGTGACCTCCGACTTCGAGAGGGGTGCGGCCATCTCGGTCGAGTCCGGGTTCGATTGCATCGAGGTCCATCTCGGCCACAACTACCTCCTGAGCTCCTTCCTCAGCCCGAAGATCAACAAGCGAAAGGACGCCTGGGGCGGGAGCGTAGAGAACCGGGCTCGCTTCCCCCGCCAGGTCGTCGAAGCGGTCCGCCGGGCGGCGGGCGACGGTGTGGCGGTCACCGCGAAGCTGAACATGGCCGACGGTGTGCCCGGTGGGCTCTGGCTGGACGAGAGCATTGAGGTGGCCAAGATGCTGGAGTCCGACGGGCACCTCGACGCCCTGGAGCTGACCGGCGGGTCCTCCCTGTCGAACCCGATGTACCTGTTCCGGGGCGAGGCCCCGCTGGAGGAGTTCGGGGCGATCCTGCCGGCGCCGCTCAGGGCCGGCTTCCGGCTCTTCGGCAAGCGATTCATGCCCTCGTACCCCTTCGAGGAGGCATACTTCCTCTCCTATGCCCGCCAGTTCCGCGACGCGCTGTCGATGCCGCTCATCCTCATCGGGGGGATCAACCGGCTCGACACCATCGAGGAGGCGATCTCGCTGGGGTTCCCCTTCGTGGCCATGGGCCGGGCGCTCCTGCGCGAGCCGGACCTGATCAACAAGATGCAGGCGGGCAGCACGGCCGAGGCCCTCTGCATCCACTGCAACAAGTGCGTCCCGACGATCTACAGCAGAACTCGTTGCGTGCTGGTCCCGGTGGGAGAGGGCCTCTAGGGAGCACATCCCTCGTCGCTGCCGCACAGCCACAGCGGCTCTAACATCGGCCCCGTCCTGGCCCCGCTCAGAGCATCTCGGGCCTCGGGCCTCGGCCTGGAGCAGCGTGACGAAGCCGCTGTGCTCGCTCCACCACGAGCTCGTCAGTGACCGGCACTCACCCTTTGTAGTCGGTGGTCTCGGCGAGCTCCGCCGCGTCCTTCATGAGCCCGAGGACGAAGGGGCCGAAGCCCGCGAGCTTCGTATCCCCGCCAGCGCGCTGGTATCCCTGCTCCAACATGATGGCGAGCTTCCATCGGGCGAGGACGACGTAGTAGTCGATGTCATCGACCTGACGGCCGGACGCCTTCACGTAGTAGTCGAGCACCTCGGACCGAGACGGCATGCCGGTGATGTCGACGTAGCCGCCGACGGTTCCCTCGCCAGCGCTCGTGTCCTCTGGCCAGGACTGCACGACCCAGGCCAGGTCGAGCTTGGGGTCGCCGATGGTGCCCATCTCCCAGTCGACGATGGCGGCGAGCCGTGCTGGCGCGCCGT
>JADGOD010000273.1 GCA_017883125.1 Acidimicrobiales bacterium | reverse complement strand
TCGTGGACGCTCAAGGCCGACCTGATCGCCGAGTACCTGTGCCGGCTGCTCGCCTTCATGGAGGAGCGCGGTGCGACGATCTGCACGCCGAGAGCACCAGGGTCGTCGATGCCGAGGAGCCGGTTCATGGAGCTCGAATCGGGCTACGTGCTCCGCTCGGCCGATGAGCTCCCCAAGCAGGGCTCGAGGAGGCCGTGGCTGATCTACCAGAACTACCTCAGAGACCTCTGGCTCTACCGGTTCTCCCGGATCGACGACGAGATGGACCTCTCGGCGTGAGCGCGGAGAGGTCATCATCGGCTCCAAACGGCTAGGTTCCCTGACATGGACTCCACAGAGCTCGCAGACCTCCTCACCGAACCCGTCGGCACCGTCGGGATGAGCTACTACTTCTCGCCCCAAGCGGCCGCCCGCGGGGAGACCCTCGGGATCGATCGGTTCACCTTCTACGCCGCTGGTCGGGGTGGGGTCCTCGGCGATCGCCCCGTGGTGGAGGTCGGAGAGGCCTTCTTCTTCTTCAAGCCCGGCATGATCGGCCCCATGGTCGAGAAGGGACGTGCCGTCGTCTCCTCGCAGGTCGCGGCATCTGCTCATCTTGATGCCGCATCCGACTTCGCTCTAGCCACCTTCGGGGACGTCGACATCGAGACCCTCGAAGCGTTCTCCGAGGCCGCTCGGACCTTGGCCGCATCGCTGCCACGGGGAAAGTGGCCCCTCGTCGACGGATACCTCTCGATGGATGCCCCCTCCGATCCGATCGCCGAGGCCTACTACTGGTCGGTCGTCCTTCGTGAGCTGCGTGGCGCGGTGCACATCGCCGCGGTGCTCGCCGCCGGTCTCACCGCCGCCCAGGCGTGCCAGCTCGACAAGGGCGGGGCGTTCTTCGAGATCCACGGCTACGGCGACGACGACCGCACCGAGATCACCGAGGAGCTCACCGGAACCCGTGCCGCCGCCGAGCGGGACACCACGAAGCGCATGGCGGCCCTCTTCGACGTCCTCAGCGACTCTCAGCGCTCCGCGCTGGCAGCCGGGGCCACCCTCCTCCACAAGACGATCACCGCTCCCGCCGCCTGAGCTCGGCGGCGATCGGCGCCCGAGGGAACCACCAGAAGGAGGTCGCTGATGAAGCTCCGAGTCTTCGTCGAGCCCCAGCAAGGCGCGACCTACGACGATCAGCTGGCTGTGGCGCGCTGTGCCGAGGAGGAGGGCTTCGACGCCTTCTTCCGCTCTGACCACTTCCTGAGGATCGGGGGGTCGGCTGGCCCCCCCGGTCCTACCGATGCATGGGTCACGCTCGGCGGGATCGCCCGCGAGACCTCCAGCATCCGGCTCGGCACGATGGTGACCTCGGCCACGTTCCGGTCTCCGGGCCACCTGGCCGTGACCGTCGCCCAGGTCGACGCCATGAGCTCCGGGCGCGTCGAGCTCGGCCTCGGTGCGGGCTGGTACGAGGAGGAGCACCGTGCCTACGGCTTCGACTTCCCTCCGCTCAAGGATCGGTTCGACCGCCTCGAAGAGCAGCTCGAGATCATCACCGGGCTCTGGACGACCCCGGCGACCGAGACCTTCTCCTTCAGCGGCTCCCACTACGAGCTGACCGACAGCCCCGCCCTCCCCAAGCCCACCCAGCGCCCCAAGCCCCCGGTGATCATCGGAGGGGCAGGTCCATCGAGGACCCCCGCGCTTGCAGCGAGGTTCGCCGACGAGTTCAACACGCCGTTCCTCCAGCCAACCGAGGCAGCCGCACAGTTCGCTCGGGTGGACGAGGCGTGCGAGCGGATCGGTCGCGATCCGGGGTCGGTCCGCCACACCTCAGCGCTCCTCGTCTGCTGTGGTGAGGACGAGGCGACCTTGGCGAGGCGTGCCGAGGCGATCGGCTGGAAGGCCGAGCACCTCGAGAGGTTCGCCGCCTACGGCTCACCGGCCCGGACAGCCGAGCGGATCGACGAGTGGGCCCGTGCCGGCGCAGAGGTCGCCTACCTCCAGATCCTCGACATGGCCGACCTCGACCACCTCCGACTCATCGCTCGAGAGGTCGCCCCGCTCCTCACCTGATCGGCGAGCCACCGACCGCAGTCTGAGTCCCTCGGCGGCGACGGACACAGCGATGCTCGTCGTCTCCTCCGAGCCCTGCGCTCGAGGCCTTCTGCCTAGGGCTCCCGGAGCTGGCGGGCCATCTTCTGGGCGATCACCAGGGTGACGACAGCGAAGGCCGCCGAGATGACGGCGAGGACGATGTGGACCACCCGGAACGAGAACGTGTGGGTGTGGTCGATGGCCATGTTGCGCACCAGCACGAACCAGACCCACAGGGACCAGACGGCCGAGGCACGCAGGATCCAGACGGCGGTGCGGCTCACGCCGATCAGCCTATGGCCCGAGGCCACCCGTCACGACGCCCCGGTGCCCGGGGCCCTCTTCGCTCAGGGTCCGCAGTTGTTGAGCAGCGAGACGTAGACGTTCGCCCCCAGGCCGGTCTGGCCCGTCCCGTTGAGGTGCGCGGCGTTCACGAAGTTCTCCGTGTCATACCAGTCCGGATGGGTGGCGACCAGCGCGTCGAGATCGAGCAGGTGGAAGTTCGGGTGCGCCGAGACCATGGCGGCCAGATACGAGTTCATCTGGGCCGCCACGGCGTTGTAGCCGGCGATCGGGCCGTGGGTGAGGAGGTTGACCCAGATCACGCAGCTGGTCGAGGACAGCGTGGTGGCGAGCTGCTGGTACTGGTTCCTCCAGTCGGCGTTGGGCGCCACCGGCGGCCACGGGATGATCCCGGTGCCCGCCGAGCCGAACAGATACGTGCTGAACGCGTTGTTGGTCCCGAGCTCGATCACCATGTCGGTGGGTCGGCCGAACGGGTCGTGGTTCAGCAGGTAGTCCACCGCGGGGCCCTGCTGGTTGATCATGTAGCCGCTCCGCCCGTCGATCCAGACCTGGTACTTGAGCGTGGTGAACGAGGCCAGGGGCTGGATGGCGGCGGCGGTCAGCGAGTCGCCGACGATCCCCACCTTCGTCGCCCCTCCTGTCGAGTAGTACGCGCCGCTGGTCTCCATGACCGGCAGGGTGTTAGTCCCCAGCACGTAGGCGTTGGTGCCGGTGGAGAAGATCGGGGTGTTGTACCAGCGGTCGTAGATGCCGAAGTTGCCGTCGACCTGCATGAAGGCTGCGTAGCGACCGTTCGCCGAGACGAGCTGGCTGCCCGCTCGCATCACCCCGCCGACCCAGAGCTGCGCGGAGGCCGGAGGCGGTGCGGTGAAGCTCGGCAGGTTCGCGCCCGAGACGGCCTTGCCCAGCTTCGAGGTCCAGGCGACGCCCCTGGGTCCGATGGCCATCAGCGAGCCGTCATCGGCCAGGACGATCCGGTCGACCCCGCTCCCCCAGGTCATGGTGTCCCAGACGGGTAGCCCGTTGGCGCCGTAGATGGCCACGTCGCCGCCGGCGAGCACCGTGATCGCCCCCCACATCCCGCGCATCTCGGTCACGACCAGCTTGACCGGCCGGGTGATGTTCGACCCGCTCGTGTTCGCCGGCATGGCGACGGCCACCCAGTCCAGCTGGGTCGGGCACTGGAACGTCGTCCTGGCGAGGGTCAGCTGTGGATCCGAGGATGAGAGCTGGCACAGGCCCCCCTCGGGGACGGCGATCTGGACCGACGCCCCGGTCCCGTCGGGGAGCGCGGCCATCTCGGAGAAGGAGACGTCGCCCGGGAGGTTCCCCGTCGAGGGGGCGTTGAAGGCCGATGGGTAGCAGGCGCTCAGGAGAAGCGCGATCACGCCCACCGACAGAAGGGGGACGACCCTCTTGGCCCGAGCCCGGACAGCGGCGACCGGTACATCGATGCGAGGGGTGCCGATCTGTCCCAT
>JADGOD010000272.1 GCA_017883125.1 Acidimicrobiales bacterium | reverse complement strand
CGAATTGGCCCAGATCTTCATCGTTGCTTCCCCTCGTCCACCAAGATATGAGAACTTAGTTCTCTTATTGGGGAACCCTAACGAACGCTCCTCGAGGATTCAACGAGTTCGGCGCCATTTGGGACTTAGGGCCCTATGTCGATCGCCTGGCGGGACCTCTCCGGACCCGGGAGGCGAGAGGGGGCCGGTGTACCGTGGTGTCTCATGGATTCACGTCTCTCGGCAGTCGGTGACCCGCCGAAGAGCAGCTGGACATCATGGGCGTCATCGGCTGGATCGTCGCAGTCGAAGCTGGCCACCTCTGTGGCCGACCGGATCGTCCAGGACATCATCAGCCGGGGCTGGCCCGTCGGGCAGGTCCTCGGCTCGGAGCCCGAGCTCTTGGAGCGCTATGGCGTCAGCCGGGCGGTGTTCCGAGAGGCGGTCCGCCTCGTCGAGCACCAGCAGATCGTCCGGATGCGTCGGGGTCCCGGCGGAGGCCTCATGATCACGGCACCGACCATCGACGCCATCGCCGACGCCGTGCAGCTGACCCTGTACTGGCTCGATGCTCGGCTCGATGAGGTCTTCGACGCCCGAGAGATCCTCGAAGGCCTCGCCGTGCGCCTCGTACCGGATCACCTCGATGAACGAAGAGCAGATCGCCTCCGAGCGATCGTCGCCGGTGAACGCAGCGGCGCGGTTCGAGATCACCGGGAGATCCATGCCGCGCTGGCGACGAGCACCGGGAATCCGGCCATCGAGCTGTTCGTCGATCTGCTGAACCGTGTCACCGGCCTCTACTTCTCGGATACCTCCCTGCTCACGTCCCAGACGCTCGACGCCGCGCACCACGCACACGCTCGCATCGTCGAGGCCGTCGTGGCCGGCGACGGAGATCTTGCGTGCAGCCGGATGGAGCGCCACCTCAGGGCGGAGGCGACGTTCCTGCGAGAGCACGGCTCGACGAGCCAGCTGATCGACCCGGCCGTGGTGCTCACCGGTCACACGGAGGGCAAGAAGGCCGAGGAGGTGGCTCGCGAGATCCTCCGCTCGGTCGTCGAGAGGAAGTCCCAGCCCGGAGACCTCCTCGGCTCCGAGGGTGACCTGATGGAGAGGTTCGCCGTC
The DNA here is from genome assembly GCA_017883125.1 of Acidimicrobiales bacterium. GTDB lineage: Bacteria > Actinomycetota > Acidimicrobiia > Acidimicrobiales > RAAP-2 > CAIUMH01. Next base: position 9,220 of record JADGOD010000272.1, on the reverse strand, counting down.
AGCCGAGCGATCATCCGCGAGGCGGTCCAGCTCCTCGAGCACTACGACATCGCCGCCATGCGACGTGGGCCGGGCGGAGGGCTCATCGTCCTCGAACCGAGCATCACCGCCGTGACCGATGTCATCGCCCTCTACCTGGAGTACCACGGGATCCAGGTCGCCGACGTCTTCGAGCTCCGCGTGGGGATCGAGATGGCCCTGGTCGACCTGGCCATCGATGCGATGGACCCCACCCGCTCTGATCAGCTCCACGAGGCACTCGAGAACGAGCGAGGTGCCTCCGACGAGCTGTTCAAGGAGGCCGCCCAGGACCTTCATGCGGTGATCGCCTCGGTGGCGGGCAACCGGGTCCTCGAGCTCGTCTCGGTGGTCGTGGTCCGGTTGAGACGCATGCACGAAGGGGGAGACGTGTCGTCGCTCGCCCGTCGGAGCGCCGGCACGGAGGTCACCCGGGCCCACGAGGCCATTGTCGAAGGCCTCGTGGGTGGCGACAAGGTGGCTTCCCGTCGACGGATGCGGCGCCACCTTCAGGAGCTCTCCACCTTCTACGACTGAGCCGCCTCGGTGGTCGGGCGGAGGATGGGTGAATGGCGATACCCTCGCCTCACGCAGGTGGGTCGATCGATCGTCTCGCCCCCTCTGCCGGCTGCTGTCCGATACCAGCCCGCATCCAGCGCGGGACCACGGAGGAAACGATGTCCATCGCCATCAGTGACACCCACGTCGAGCTCGCCACCATGGTTCGAGGGTTCCTCGACGACCAGGGAGCGGCGGCTGCGGCTCGCGAGTTCCTCGACAAGCCGAACGACGGGCTGCCCCCCTTCTGGGCCGAGATGGCTGAGCTCGGCTGGCTCGGGCTCCACCTCGGCGAGGAGCACGGTGGTGCAGGGTTCGGCCTCTCCGAGCTGGTGGTGGTCCTCGAGGAGCTCGGCAAGTCGGTGGCACCAGGGCCGTTCCTCGGATCGGTGACCGCATCGTCGGTCATCAACGCCGTGGGCAGCGACCAGCAGAAGTCAGCGCTGCTCCCGGGCCTCGGCAGTGGTTCGATCGTCGGGTCGTTCTCCTTCGCCGCACCGTCGGTCCGGTCGGGCAGCTCCCTGACCGGTGAGGTCCTCGTCGTCCTCGGCGCCCATCACGCCAACCACTTGGTCCTCGTGGTGGGTGACGACGTCGTGCTCGTGGACCTCGCCCAACCAGGCGTGACGGTGGCCGAAGAGCCCTCGGTCGACTTCACCCGCCACGCGTCGAGGGTCACCTTCGCCGGAACGGAGATCTCCGCCGACTCGATCATCCCCAGTGCGGGGAAGCTGGCGGGCGCTCTCGCCCGAATCCTTGCCAGCGCCGAGGCGGTCGGCGGAGCTCGCCAGTGCCTCGAGACGGCGGTGGGCTATGCAAAGGAGCGTCAGCAGTTCGGACGCCCGATCGGCATGTTCCAGGCGGTCAAGCACCACTGCGCCAACATGCTCGTCGCCGTCGAGCTCGCCACGGCGGCTGTCTGGGACGCGGCACGAGCGGCATCGGGTGGTGATGTCCGTCAGATCGAGCTCGCCGGAGCCACGGCAGCCTCCCTCGCCATGCCGGCATGCTTCATGAACGCGGAGCTCAACGTTCAGGTCCACGGCGGCATCGGCTTCACCTGGGAGCACGACGCGCACCTCTACGTCCGCCGATCGATCGCGCTTGGCGCTTACGTCGATGCCGGTTGGGCAGCCGATGAGGTCTCTGCTCTGGCTCTCGATGGCGTGGTCCGCAGCCACGGCCTCGAGCTCCCCCCGGAGGCCGAGGGCTACCGCGAGGAGGTCCAGCGCGTGACCCAAGAGCTCCTTGGACTCGAGGGAGCCGACCGCCGGGCCAAGTTCATCGAGACCGGCTACGTGATGCCCCACTGGCCCAAGCCGTGGGGACGCGAGGCTCCCGCCCTCGAGCAGCTGGTCATCGAGCAGGAGTTCGCCAAGGCAGGCCTGGAGCGTCCCGATTTCGGGATCACGGGCTGGGTGACCCTGACGCTGGTCCAGCACGGGACCGACGACCAGATCGCTCGGTGGGTCCGGCCGACCCTCGAGGGGACTTGGATCTGGTGCCAGCTCTTCAGCGAGCCCGACGCCGGGTCGGACGCCGCAGGGATCCGGACTCGAGGAGAGAGGGTCGATGGCGGTTGGATCGTCAACGGCCAGAAGGTCTGGACGAGCGGTGCCCATGAGAGCCGATACGGCTTCGCGACCGTCCGGACCGACCCATCGAAGCCGAAGCACGCGGGGGTCACCATGATGGTGATCGACATGGAGGCCGAAGGCGTCGAGGTCCGCCCTCTCCGTCAGGCGACCGGAGGCGCAGAGTTCAACGAGGTCTTCCTGAACGACGTCTTCGTCCCCGATGATGACGTCGTGGGCAGGGTCGATGACGGCTGGACCGTGGCGCGCGCCACGCTGGGGAACGAGCGGGTCAGCATCGGAGGGGGTGCGGGCTCGCGTGGCTCGATCGACATCGTCGACCTCTATCGCCGCCACGGGGCGGGGAGCGCGATCTTCGCTCGGGAGCTCGGCTTCCTGGTGGCGGAGCGCCTCGGGATGCAGGCGATCAACATGCGCAGCATCGAGCGTGCGGTCATCGGGGCGGGACCGGGTCCCGAGGGGAACGTCACCAAGCTGCTCTCGGCGGAGTCCACCCAGCGCGACGGTGACTTCGCTCGACGGATCCTCGGCCCCGGCGCGGCGATCACGGTGGGTGACGGGATCTTGGGGATCACCGGCGTGCTGATGGGCCGGGCGCTGAGCATCGCAGGCGGAACCTCGGAGGTCACCCGGAACCAGATCGGTGAGCGCATCCTCGGCCTCCCCCGCGACGCGCTGCTCAGCAAGTAGCCCGGGACGCACGAAGGGCCCTCACCGGATCAACCGGCGAGGGCCCTTCGTGCGTCACGCGGCCTTCGGCTGGCCGTCGTACGGTCAGCCGAAGGGGTTGCCGAGGTTGAACGGGACGTCCGCGAGGCGGGCGGCCTGGTCCTGGAGCTCCTCGATCGTCCAGAAGCCGTCCTTGTCGACGTCCTTCTCGATGTGGTCGATGATGGCGAAGGGCTGGAAGAGGTGGATCCCGCCACCCATCACGAAGAAGACCCGCCCGTTGATCGGGCAGTTCTCGGTGGCCAGGTAGGCGACGAAAGGCGAGATGGCGCCGGGGGCGAATGACGGGCTGCTCTCGGTGTCGCCGCCGCCCAGGCCGGCGGTGAGCCGAGTCATGGCCGCGGGGGCGATGGCGTTGACCCTGACGTTGGAGCGCGAGAGCTCCTGGGCAGCGATGATCGTGAACGCGGCGATCCCCATCTTGGCGGCACCGTAGTTGGTCTGGCCGACGTTGCCGAAGAGGCCCGAGGTCGACGAGGTGTTGATGACCGACCGCTCCTGGACCACCCCGGCCTTGGTCTGCTCGCGCCAGTAAGACGCGGCGTGGTGGGTCGGGCAGAAGTGGCCCTTGAGGTGGACCTTGATGACCGAGTCCCAGTCCTCCTCGGACATGGTCACCAGCATGCGGTCACGTAGGATTCCGGCATTGTTCACGAGGATGTGGAGGTCACCGAAGGTCTCGATGGCCTGGTCGATCAGCCGCTTGGAGCCCTCCCAGTCGGTGACGTCGTCATAGTTGGCGACGGCCTGGCCACCGGCAGCGACGATCTCATCGACGACCTGCTGGGCCGGCGAGGCATCGGCTCCGGTGCCCGTGGGGTCGCCGCCGAGGTCGTTGACGACGACCTTGGCGCCCTCGTGCGCGAAGAGCAGCGCGTGCTCACGGCCGATTCCCCGACCTGCGCCGGTGATGACTGCAACCCTGTCGGTGAGGGTGTTCATGGTGATCGTCTCTCTTTCGGTTCGGGTGGCGAAGAAAGAGCCGAGAGGCTCTTGGTGAGAGGGTACCGAATCGGCCACCACGCGGGGGCGTGACGGCCGATTCGGGGACCTCGTCAGCTTCTTCTTCTTCTTCCCGGGCATGATGCCCTGGGGTCAGCCCATGTTCTTGGCGTCCTCAGCGACGAGCTCGTGGTGACGGGCGTACATGGTGTCGACCTTGCGCTTGAGGTCCTGGGGGGCGACGGGGAGTGCCGCCGAGCCGTCCGCCCTGGAGGGCAGGGAGATCGTGGCCTGGCCGAACGTGGTGTCGACACCGCGCTGGTTGGTCATCTTCATGCTCACGTCCACGAGGCAACGGCCGTCTTCGATCCGCTTGTCGGTCACCTCGCCGGAGAGGAACTGCACGTCTCCCATGTAGTTGAACTTGCGGATCTCGTCGTGCTGGCGCTCGATGAAGGCGTCATCGCCCGCCCAGTCGGTGAGGTAGTGGTGGAAGTGGCACTCGCGCATCACCCCGTAGTCATAGGCCATCGGGTTCCCGATCGCCTGGGCCCACGCCGAGCTCCAGTGCAGGCGCTGCGCGACGTCGGGCACCCCGAACTCGTCATTGACGTAGAACGGTGCGATCCGCTTGCGGTTGATCGACGCCAGGCGGTTGGTGGGCAGCCCGTAGGGCACGAAGCCGTAGCCGCCGGCGTGGAAGGAGATGATGTCGGTGACCGTGAGCGGTCCCTTGGTCATCGCGGGCAGCGCGTCTCCGACGGTGACGTCCTCCCAGAACCGCTTCTCCGAGCCACGTCGCGTCTCTGTGGCGTAGCGCTCCTCGAGCGCCGCGATGTCGTTCGCGGAGTAGGTGGCCGGCTCGATCTCGGAGTACTTGCCGCGATCCCGAGCGGTCTTGCGCTCGGTGAGGACTCGCAGGATGCGGTAGACGCCGACCACCTCTGCGCGCTGGTTGAACTTGACGTCGCGGCCCACCTGGATGACCGAGCGGCCACCGAACTCCGACTTCTTGACCTCAAGGGTCTCCTCCCCCCGGAAGGAGTAGAGGCGATCACCGGGTCGCAGGGGCTGGTACCAGTCCCAGGTCCCCCCGGAGACGAAGACGTGGATGCCGCGGAAGAGCGACTTAGAGTTCTTCTTCAGCTCTGCGGGCAGCGGATCGCCGCGAAGAGGAGCGTTGATGACGCCCGCCATGATGTTCGGTGCGATCGGGCCGCCCCAGCGGGTGGATGCCCCGTACGCGTCGTCGTTGTAGAGCGGGTTGTCATCGCCGACGCCGTAGGCGAAGTTCCGGATCGAGTCGGGACCGACGGTGGTCTGGTGCTCTCGGGTCCGGCTGGCGAGGTCGACGCCGAGAAGGGTTCGGGCCCGCTCGATGTCCTCATCCTTGAGCTCGTACGTGGTTGCCTCTTCGAATGCCGAGGTGATCTCGCTCACCGGTCCTCCTTGATCTCGACGGCGCACGGCGGAGTTGCCGCAGCGGTCTGATTTGCGTCTGGCAGAACGGTAGCGAGGTCACTGCACCACCCGCTATGGCGTCCGTGAAAAGAGTATCCTCAAAACTGGCCCAGTGAGAAGTCCGGCGACGGTCGGCTGGTTCAGCTCTTCGGTCCGGCCTTGTACTGGCCGACGACCAGGTGGCCGATCAGGTCGTATCCAGGGCTCTTGGCGTGGATGTCGCCCTTAGAGCAGAACCACGTCAGCGTGCAGATCTTGGCGACGGGGACCGGGATCGTGCCGTAGAGAGCCAGCGTCGTCGTGTCGGTCAGCGGTCCGTAGGCACCGGTCGCTGCGGTGACGTCGACGAAGGAGCCCTGGCCCGACGCATAGGCAGCCTTCAGTGCCGGGTTGATCAGCGTCTTGAACGCGGTCACCGAGAGCTGAGCGAGCGACGTCTGGGCTGCGGATGCCGGCTGCGAGGGATAGACGTAGGACCCGAGCAGGACGTCAGGGTACGTGATCCCGATGAGTGGGACGCTCGACCCCGCCGCGGCGCGCAGCGACGCCACGAGGCTGGTGACGTTCGCCGTGATCGAGCTGTCGGCTGCAGCGACACAGGCGATGGGGTTCGGATCCTTGGCGCAGGCCGTGACGTCATTCCCGCCGATGGACACGGTGATGAGCCCGATCTGGCCCCGGTGTGCCGTGAGGAAGGCCGAGGCCGCGTCGATTTGAGTGATCGTTGGATACGCCACCGCCCCGGCGGTGTGGGGGAGGACCGCCGGGCATCCGATCGTGTGGAGGACCGAGACCGTCGTGGCCCCTGCGCACCCGAAGTTCTTCAACGTCATCCCGGTCTGCTTGGCCACCACGCCGGTGAAGCCGGCGGTCGCACCGATGTCAGGCTGGTAGCCGACGGAGTACGAGTCCCCGAGCGAGACGTAGAACTTCGCTGGTGTCGTCGGGGTCGGCGAGGCCGACGTCGAGGAGCAGGAGGCGGCGAACGCCAGGGGCACCAGCGCAGCGGCGAGCCAGCGCTTCTTGGAACTGAGCATCAGGATTCCTCCTTGGTTGGTATCAACTCTAGGGCGCACGATGCGCCGTGCAGTCGAGTGCCTTGTCTACCGAGCACGGTGCATCCGGGCCGGGCATGCGGCCTCAGCTGTTGACAAGGGCGTCCCCGTTGATGGCGACTCCGCCGTCGACGGTGACCATCTCACCGGTCACGAAGGCTCCTTCGTCCGAGGCCAGCCAGGTCGCTGCGTACGCGATGTCCATGGGATTGCCCAGGCGCGTCAGGCGGCCGCCGGTCTTCTCGCCGACACCGACCCCTGAGTCGCCACGGCCGCTGACCACCCGACCGACGGCGATGTTGTTGCAGCGGATCCCATGGGCGGCCCCCTCTGTGGCAAGCACACGGGTCACGGAGTTCACCCCTCCCTTCGCCGCGGAGTACGCAGCGAAGCCCGAGATGCCGACCAGGGACTGGACTGACGAGATGTTGATGATCGAGGCGCCGTCGGCGGCAGAGAGATGGGGCCACACGTACTTCGACGCCCAGAACACGTTGCCGGTGAGCGTTCCCGAGAGGATGGTGTTCCACTCATCGGTCGTGAGCTCGGCCAGAGGCTTGACGGTGGTTGCGACCTCGGTGGTGGGCGCTGCGTTGTTGACGAGGGTGGTCAGCGAGCCGAAGTGAGCGGCGACGGCGTCGATGACGCTCTTGACGCTCGATTCGTCGAAGATATCCAGCTGGAAGAACTTGGCGTCTCCGCCCGCCTCCTTGATCTTGTCGACGACCTTCTCGCCCTTGTCGACGGTTCGGCCTGTGACGGCCACCCGTGCCCCCTCGGAGGCGAAGTGCTCGGCGATCGAGCGCCCGATCCCCCGAGTCGATCCGGAGATCAGCGCGACCTTCCCATCCATCCTGCCTGCCATGGAAGCCCTCCCTTGTGCGATCCACCGACGCTGAACCAGTCCGGTGCGGTTGCCTCCTCGACGCGACCATGCCGAGGCGGTGAGCGCTACCGTACAGCTCTGAAGCGGCAGCGGGGCGTGCAGCCTCCGTCGGAGGAGCGATCCGAGAGGAGAACCACGGGAGGGTTCCGATAGGGTGCGTCACGGCGAACGAGAGGGGGTCTCCATGCCGAGAATTGAGCCGATGCCGTGGGAAGAGATACCGCCGGCCCAGCGCGCCCGATTCGAGGCCGGCCTCGAATCGGGGGCCTTCAGCATCGTCGAGCCTCTTCAGATCTTCGCTTACGCCGAGCACGACGAGGTCCCCGACGATGGCGATCGACACCCCCAGTTCCCCGACAGCCTCCTCGGAGGTCGACTCCTCGAGCTCCTGAGGATCCGCAGCAGCCAGCTCGGTGGGTGCGAGCCGTGCATGTCGTCACGCAAGATCGACTCGGTCGCCGACCTCGATGCCGCGTGCCTGGTCGACCCGTCCCATGGCGCGGACCTCTCGCTCCGTGAGCAGCGGGCGGTTGGGTTCCTGAACCTCCTTGCGACCGACCACAATGCGATCGATGCCGGCGTCTACCGGGGGCTCGGCGAGGTCTTCACGACCGCCGAGGTCGTCGAGCTGGGGCTCTTCTGCGGCCAGATGATCGGCACCCACCGGTTCCTCCACACCTTGGATGTCTTCGGAGAGGACCCCCCGGTGATCAGGTTCGATCCCGCACAGGTCGGGGTCTCGATCCACGAGTCCGGGGAGCCCGCACTCGGTCACTCCGCACTGTCAACCCAACGAGAAGGGGCCTAAGCGATGAAGACGAGGGTCATTCACTACGGAACCGGGTTCTCCGGAATGCACGCCTTGCGCGGGATCATCTCCCATCCGGATCTCGAGCTTGTGGGTCTCGTCGTCCACAGCGACGAGAAGGCGGGAAGGGATGCCGGTGAGCTCTGCGGCCTTGCCCCGACCGGTGTCATCGCCACCCAGGACATCAACGAGGCGATCGCCTTGGAGGCCGATGCCTTCAACTACATGGCCACGACCCACGGGCGCCAGAAGGTGGGCATCGGTGAGCTGTGCGCGATCCTCGAATCGGGGAAGAACGTCACGACGACCTCCTTCGGTGCGCTGATCCACCCGCCGACGGCCCGTCCCGATGTCTTGGCCCGACTCGAAGAGGCGGCCAAGTCCGGCGGCGTGACCCTGTTCGGCACCGGGATCGATCCTGGGTTCTTCAGCGACTACATCCCGGTCGCGCTGAGCGGCTGCGCTCAGAGGATTGACTCGATCCGGATCTATGAGCTCGCCATCTACGAGTCCGGTCACCAGAGCGACGAGGTGGCCTTCGACATCTTCGGGTTCGGGCAACCGCTCGACTCCATCCCGCCCATCGTCGATCCGAACGGGCTGAAGGGGAACTGGGGCGGTGTCGTCTCCTCGATCGCCGAGCAGCTCGGGCTGACGCTCGACTCGATCGAGACCGGTTTCCAGATGTGGCCGGCGGAAGAGGCCTTCGACTACCAGGGCCGGCGAATCGAGAAGGGGACGATCGCTGCGATGCGCTTCGAGATCCTCGGCATGGCGGGCGGGGTGGCGCGCGTCGCCATCGAGCACATCACCCGCACCCTCGACCACCAGGCACCTGAGTGGCCACGTGCGCTCCAGGGCGATGCCTACCGGGTCGTGATCGATGGATCCCCGAGCATCGAGTGCGAGTTCCAGTTCCGTGAAGGCGGTGATCACCTCGCCGGCGGCTTCAACATCACCGCCATGCGGGCCGTCAACGCCATCCCTGCCGTCGTCGCTGCGGCGCCGGGAGTGGCCTCGACGTTCGATCTTCCGCTCATCTCTGGGCGCGGACGGGTGGCTGGGCAGGCATGAGGTCTCGTTGCGGGGCTCTTCGGATCACCGGTACCGTCACCGTCACGGCGTAGAGGAGATTTCGGATGGCTGAGACTGGATCCTTGGTGCTCGT
>JADGOD010000271.1 GCA_017883125.1 Acidimicrobiales bacterium | reverse complement strand
CGGTCGGCATCGGCGTCGACCGCGAGCGGCTCCAGGCCCTGAACGACCAGATGGCCGCCGAGTGCGCGAGCCTCACCGAGCTCATCTGGGCCGACGCCGGTGAGGAGTTCAACGTGAACTCGACACCCCAGCTCCGCATGATCCTGTTCGACAAGCTCGGCCTCATCCCGCAGAAGAAGACCAAGACGGGCTTCTCGACCGACGCCGCGTCGCTCGAGAAGCTGTCGGGCCAGCATCCGATCATCGAGCATCTCCTCCGCTACCGCGAGGTGGAGAAGCTCCGTTCGACCTATGGCGAGGGCCTCCTCTCGGCCGTCGGTCCGGACGGACGGATCCACGCCACGTTCCAACAGACCGTGGCCCGCACCGGCCGGCTCAGCTCGGACGCGCCCAACCTGCACAACATCCCGGTGCGCAGCGAGATCGGGCGCACGTTCCGGGAGGCGTTCGTCCCCGCGCCCGGCTACGAGTTCCTGGTCGCCGACTACAACCAGATCGAGCTGCGGTGCATCGCCCATCTGGCCGAGGACCCCGGCCTGATCGCCGCCTTCGAGGCCGGTACCGACATCCACACCGAGACGGCGGCCCGCGTGTTCGGGGTGGGCCTCGACGAGGTCCAGAGCGAGCAGCGGGCCAAGGCCAAGATGGTCTCGTACGGCCTCGCCTACGGCATGGAGGCCTACGGCCTGGCCCAGCGGCTCTCCATCCCCACCCCCGAGGCCCAGGCGATCCTCGATGCGTACTTCGAGGCGTTCCCCGCCGTGCGCGACTACATGGACCGCACGGTGGCCGAGGCTCGCGAGCGGGGGTACACCGAGACCCTGTTCGGCCGCCGCCGCCAGATCCCCGAGCTCAGCTCGTCCAACTTCCGCATCCGCCAGGCGGGCGAGCGCCAGGCCATGAACGCCGGGATCCAGGGTCTGGCCGCCGACATCTTCAAGGTGGCGCTCGTGCGGCTCGACCGCGCGCTCGAGGAGACCGATATCGGCAGCCGGCTGATCCTCCAGGTGCACGACGAGGTCATCCTGGAGGTCCCGCCCCTCCACCATGACGCCGCGGTGGAGGTGACGCTCGAGGCCATGTCCGGAGCGTTCGACCTGCGGGTGCCGTTGGCGGTGAACCTGTCGTCCGGTTCGAGCTGGGCCGATGCCAAGGGCTGAGCACCAAGGTCGGGTGTCGGGGGCATACGCGGGCGGCCGGCGCGGCTGCCATACGCTCGGGGGCCATGGCGCTGAACTCCCGCAACACCCGGTTCTTCTGGGTGATGCTGCTCTTGCTCCTCGTCGCGCTCTACGTCGGGGTGATGTTCGTGAGCACCGTGGACAAGTGCGGAACCGGACCCAAGACGTGGGAGTGGTTCCCGCCCAAGTGGGTGTGCACCGCCCGCTTCTGACGGGGTGGTCCGGCCGGTGAGCGATCGTGACCCCGGCCCCGCTCACTGGTTCGAGCCCATGGCCGACCACCTGGGGTCGGCCTACCTGCGGTACTCGTTCACCCGCGGCACGGGGAACGAGGTCGCCTTCTTGATGGCCGAGCTCGGTCTGGCGCCCGGCGACCGCGTCCTGGACGTGGGCTGCGGTCCGGGGCGCCACGCGCTCGCGATGGCGGCGCTGGGCGTCGACGTGGTCGGCATCGACATCTCGCACCGGTTCGTGGAGCTCGCCCGCGAGGCCGCGTCCTCGCTCGAGCCCGGTGCCGGCTCGGCGACCTTCCAGCGGCTGGACGCGCGTTCGCTGCCCTTCGACGACGAGTTCGACGCCGCCATCTCGTTGTGCCAGGGGGCGTTCGGGCTGCTCGGCCACGATGCCGATCCGGCGCCGCTCGACCCGGACGGCGTGGTGCTCGCCGGCATGGCGCGCGCCGTTCGACCCGGCGGCCGGCTCGCGGTTTCCGCCTTCTCGTCCTATTTCCAGGTGCGCTACCTCGACGACACCGACTCCTTCGATGCCGAGCGTGGCGTCAACCACGAGCACACCAGCCTCCGCTCGGAGGACGGGACGGAGGCGGGCTACGACCTGTGGACGAGTTGCTTCACTCCTCGCGAGTTGCGCTTGTTGGCGGCCGCGGTGGGGCTGGAGGTGGACGGCCTGTGGTCGGTCACACCGGGTGCCTACTCGCGTCGGACCCCGGATCTCGACCATCCCGAGTTCCTGCTGGTCGCCAGTCGCCCATCTTGTTCTCTGGCCTGATCCCTGGCCTGATCCGGGGCGTCATGCCGTCAGATCGGCCCACTGTGGCGCTTTTCGCTCCGGTGGTACGCTCTGCGCTCCGGCGCGCGTGGACCGTCCCGCTCGCCGTGCGCCGCCCCGTGCGGCACGTCCGGAAAACCCAGAGACCACAGAGAAGGCGATCACGTGTCCGAGCAGGCCAGCCCTGAAACCACCGAGGTGGCAGCCGCCACCGAGGTACCCGAGTCCACCCCGGTCTACGAGCCCAACCCCGAGGCCGTCGACCTGGCTCCCGCCCCCGTGGCGGCCGCCGAGCCCGAGGCCGTGGCCGATGCAGCCCCCTCCGGCATGGGCACCTTTGCCGACGATGGCAGCTACATCCCGCGCTCGATCACCGAGGACGATCTCGGCGGCATGTCGATGGACGACGCCTACACCGCCACGATGGTGGAGGTCGAGGATGGCCAGATCGTCGAGGGCACCGTGGTCAAGGTCGACCGGGACGAGGTCCTGCTCGACATCGGCTACAAGTCCGAGGGCGTGATCCCGGCCCGCGAGCTCTCGATCCGCAACGACGTCGATCCGAGCGAGATCGTGGCGCTGGGCGACGCGATAGAGGCCCTGGTCCTCCAGAAGGAGGACAAGGAGGGCCGTCTGGTGCTGTCCAAGAAGCGGGCCCAGTACGAGCGGGCCTGGGGCACCATCGAGAAGATCAAGGAAGAGGAAGGCGTCGTCAGCGGTCCGGTCATCGAGGTCGTCAAGGTCGGTCTCATCATCGACATCGGCCTCCGTGGCTTCCTGCCCGCCTCGCTGGTCGAGCTGCGCCGGGTCCGTGACCTGCAGCCCTACGTCGGCCGCAGCCTCGAGGCCAAGATCATCGAGCTGGACAAGAACCGCAACAACGTCGTGCTGTCCCGCCGGGCCTGGCTGGAGGAGACCCAGAAGGAGCAGCGCGAGGACTTCCTGGCCAACCTGAAGCCCGGCGAGGTCCGCAAGGGTGTCGTGTCCTCGGTGGTCAACTTCGGCGCCTTCGTCGACCTGGGTGGCATGGACGGTCTCGTCCACGTCTCCGAGCTCTCGTGGAAGCACGTCGATCATCCGAGCTCGGTCGTTCAGGTCGGCGACGAGGTCAGCGTGCAGGTGCTCGACGTCGATCTCGACCGTGAGCGCATCTCTCTCGGTCTCAAGCAGACCACCGAGGACCCGTGGAAGATGCTCGT
>JADGOD010000270.1 GCA_017883125.1 Acidimicrobiales bacterium | reverse complement strand
GGAACCGGATCTTCGAGATGGTGATGTCGGGGAACTCCTCGCGGAGCAAGGTCAGGACGTCACCGATCGATAGGTAACTTCGAGTGCTCAACGGTCCCTCGCAGCCAGGTAGATCAACTTGAACTTTCCAATCTGGATCTCGTCGCCGGAGTCGAGGATCTTCTCGTCGACTCTGACGTGGTTGACGTATGTCCCGTTGAGCGATCCGGCATCTTGGACGGCCAGGCGACCCGAATCGGTCCGGACGAAGCGCGCATGGCTCCTCGACACCGTGACGTCGTCCAAGAAGATGTCGCTCGACACCAAGCGACCGACAGCCACGTCGGAGGATCCGACCTCGAATCGAGCGCCGATCGACGGCCCCGAGTTCACGAGGAGGACATCGACGTCGGGGCTGCCCTCACCAGGGGTGATCGGGGTCTCAAGGGTCGTCGACTCATCATCGACCAGCGGGACGCTCAGGGTGTCTTGAGTCGAGTCGCGCACCTGAGAGGCACCGCACGACGAGCAGAAGTTCACCCCATCGATATTCTTGGCACCGCAACGAGGACACAACACGTCCCTAAAGGTAGCCGGTACACCGGCACTGAGTCCCGGGCAGCGCGGCTAGGGGTCTTCCCGGCTCAGCCGCCGGTCAGGGAGCCGTAGGCGGTGGCGTCGAGGAGTTGGTCGAGATCTCCGAGATTCGACATCTCGATCTCACAGAGCCACCCGTCTCCGTACGGATCGGCGTTCAGCCGCTCCGGAGACTCGGAGGCGATGGCGTTGACCGCCACCACCGTGCCGGCCACCGGTGAGTAGATCTCTGAGACCGACTTGGTCGACTCCACCTCTCCGAGAGCGCCACCGACCGTGACCTCGGCCCCGACGGCGGGAAGGTCGACGAAGACCACGTCGCCGAGGGCGTCCTGGGCGTAGTCAGTGATGCCGACCTTCACGCGGCTTCCTTCAACGAGGGCCCACTCATGGTCGGTCGAGTACCGGAGATTCTCAGGGATCTGCATCCGACGAACCTTAGACGACCGGCCTCAGGCGACCGGGCCTCCGCGTCGGCCCTTGCGGCCGTTGAGGTACGCCACACGGGCGGGCCCGATGTAGCTGTACGCAGCGATCCAGGAGAGGACGAGCCCGATCAGACCGACCACCCAGGCCAAGACCATGAAGAGCCTCTGCCAGGTGGCCGGGCCGTAGGCGAAGAGGAACCAGGGGTACGCGCACATGAGGGCGAAGGTGCCGGCCTTGCCGATGAAGAGCACGTCGATCCGCTTGGCTCCGAGGCTGGCCAAGACCAGCACCGCGACCGAGACCACGACCTCACGAGCCAGGGTGGCCACGGCGAACCAGATCGGCGCCGCCCCCACCCAGGTCACCGTGATCACCGCGGTGACCACGAGGATCCTGTCGACGATGGGGTCGAAGATCTTCCCGAACTCCGAGACCTGCCCCATACGACGAGCCAGCTGGCCGTCGACCCAGTCGGTCGCCCCGAGGGTCCCAAGGAGGAAGCCGGCGCCGACAGAGCGATGCTGGTCGAACAGGAGCCAGAGGTAGACGGGGATGAGGAGAAGTCGAACCAGGGTGATGAGGTTCGGGAGTGTGAAGGCCGAATCCCTCCACGACCCTTCGGTCACGACCTCGCCGGAGTTCAGCCGACCGTCCATGTCGCGGCCGAGCGGAAGAGCTTTGCGAGGTCGCCTTGGCCCTTGGAGGCCTGCTCGGCGAGAACCTGTGCGGTCATCTCCTGGCCGTACTCCGTGCGCTGCACGTCGCGGAAGATGCCCACGGGGGTGGGCTCGTGCACGCCGCTCGAGAGCCGTGAGAGCGCGAACGCCAGGCCCGGGTCGTCGGCATGCTCGTCGTGGACCAAGAGCGCGTCCTCGCCGACATCGGCGACGTTGACGATCTCGAGGTGCCCGTTAGACCTCTGGACGACCCCACGCTCGCTCTCGGCTCCGAAGCGGATCGGCTCGCCGTGGTGGAGCGAGATCAGCATCGATGACCGGTTGTCCTTGGCGGTGATCCCGGAGAACGCCCCGTCGTTGAAGACGTTGCAGTTCTGGTACACCTCGACGAAGGACGATCCGTCGTGCTCATGGGCCCGCGTGAACATCTCCTGCATGTGGACACGGTCCATGTCGTGGGTCCGAGCGACGAAGGTCGCCTCGGCTCCTATGGCCAGGCTGATCGGGTTGAAGGGGTGGTCGATGGATCCGAACGGCGTCGACTTGGTCACCTTGCCCTCTTCCGAGGTCGGCGAGTACTGGCCCTTCGTCAGGCCGTAGATCTGGTTGTTGAACATCAAGATGTTCAGCTTCACGTTGCGTCGCAGGGCGTGGATCAGGTGGTTCCCACCGATGCTCAGCGCGTCGCCGTCCCCGCAGATGACCCAGACGTCGAGGTCGGGACGGGTGGTCGCCAGACCGGTGGCGATCGCCGGCGCTCGTCCGTGGATCGAGTGCATCCCGTAGGTGTTCATGTAGTACGGGAACCGTGCGGCACACCCGATGCCCGAGATGAAGACCGTGCTGTCGCGACGGACCCCGAGATCGGGCATCATCATCTGCAGCGCAGCCAGGATCGAGTAGTCGCCACAGCCAGGACACCATCGGACCTCTTGGTCCGAGCTCCAGTCCTTGCGCGTGGTGAGAGGAACGGCAGTGCTGGTCACGACTGGACTCCTAGCTGCTCGAGAATTGCCGCCTCAAGCTCGGCGGCCTGGAAGGGAACGCCTCTCACCTTGGAGAGAGACTGTGCGTCGACGAGGAACTCGGAGCGCAGGAGGGTCGAGAGCTGACCGAGGTTCAGCTCGGGCACGAGCACCTTGTCGTACCTCGACAGCACCTCGCCGAGGTCGCTCGGGAAGGGGTGGATGTGGACCAGGTGGACGTGCGCCACCTTGTGGCCGCGAGCACGGGCCCGCTGGACGCCGGCGTTCAGCGCCCCATAGGTCGAACCCCAGCCGACCAGGACGAGCGAGGCGTCTCCGGTCTCGTCGTCGACCTCGGTGTTCGGGATGCTCGCCGCTATCCCGTCGATCCGCTTGCGGCGAAGATGAACCATGAGCTCGTGGTTTCCGCCGTCATAGGAGATGTTGCCGATCCCGTCCGCCTTCTCAAGGCCACCGATGCGGTGCTCGAGGCCAGCGAGACCCGGTGGCGCCCACGGACGGGCCAAGGTCTCCGGATCGCGGAGGTAGGGCTCGAAGACCGGCTCTCCCGCGGCGTTGACTGTGTTGGTCGAGGTGGCGAAGTTCGGGTCGATGGTCGGGAGCGTCGCCACGTCAGGGATCAGCCAGGGCTCCGAGCCGTTGGCCAAGTAGGCGTCCGAGAGCAGGATCACCGGCGTGCGGTACTCAACGGCGATCCGGGCAGCCTCCATGGCAGCCTCGAAGCAGTGCGACGGTGTCTTGGCGGCGATGACCGGCACCGGCGACTCGCCGTGGCGGCCGTAGATGGCCTGGAGGAGATCAGCCTGCTCGGTCTTGGTCGGCAGCCCGGTCGACGGCCCGCCACGCTGGACGTCGACGATGACCAAGGGGAGCTCGAGGCTCACGGCGAGACCGACGGTCTCGGTCTTGAGGTCGAGGCCTGGCCCTGAGGTCGTCGTCACCGCGAGCGACCCACCGAAGGCGGCACCGAGTGCCGCTCCGATCCCGGCGATCTCGTCTTCGGCCTGGAAGGTCCGGACACCGAACTCCTTGCGCTTGGACAGCTCGTGGAGGATGTCGGACGCCGGGGTGATCGGGTAGCTCCCCAGGAACAGCGGGAGCCCCGACTGCTCGGACGCGGCGATCAGGCCCCAGGCCAGCGCCGTGTTGCCGGAGATGTTGATGTACTCGCCGTCGCGGAAGGGTGCAGGGGTAATCTCATAGCGAGCCTGGAAGAGCTCCACGGTCTCACCGAAGTCGTAGCCGGCGCGGAAGGCCCGGGTGTTGGCGTCGGCCACCTGGGGCTTGGACTTGAACCGAGTCCCGATCCACTCGAGGGTGCCGTCGATCGGACGGGTGAACAGCCAGCTGATGAGCCCGAGGGCGAAGAAGTTCTTGGACCGCTCGGCGTCCCGGGGCTTGACGCCAGCCTCCTTGCAG
>JADGOD010000269.1 GCA_017883125.1 Acidimicrobiales bacterium | reverse complement strand
TCCCGATCCCTGGACCTTGGCGAGGGGCTTGGGCATGAAGCTCGCGGCGACCCCGGCGCGCTGGGCGACCTCCTTGATCACGAGGCGGGTCGTCATCACGGTGTCGGCCATGGTGAGCGCATCGGTGTAGCGCAGGTCGATCTCGTGCTGGCTGGGGGCGTCCTCGTGCTGGGCGTGCTCGACGGGGATCCCCATCTCCTCGAGGGCCAGCACGCTGCGCCGGCGGAGCTCGCTGGGCATGTCGGCCACGGCGAGGTCGAAGTAGCTCCCGGTGTCCAGCGGGCGCAGCGGGGAGAGCGGGTCGAGGTCGGCGAAGTAGAAGTACTCGAGCTCGGGCGAGGCGAAGAACGTGTAGCCCTGGTCGTGGGCCGCGTCGAGGACCCGGCGCAGCGCCACGCGGGGGCAGCCCTCGAACGGGGTGCCGTTGAGGTTGACGATGTCGCAGAAGACCCGCGCCACGCTCTGGCCCTCCTCGTGGAGGGGCAGGAGCTGGAAGGTCATCGGGTCGGGCAGGGCCAGGACGTCGGCCTCCTGGACGCGGCTGAAGCCGTCGATGGCCGAGCCGTCGAAGGTCATCCCCTCGTTCAGCGCCGTCTCGAGCTCCGCCGGGGTGATGTTGAAGGCCTTCGACGTGCCGAGGACGTCGGTGAACCACAGCTGCACGAAGCGGATGCCCCGCTCCTCGACCGTTCGCAACACGTAGTCACGCTGGCTCTGCACGTTCATATCTTCTCCTCTCCTCTTCCCCGGATACGCCACAGGCCGGGTCCGCATGACGGACCCGGCCTGTGGGCGCATGGCACTTGGTGGTGTGGAGAAGCGCCCTTGGTTAAGCGCGCTTCGCCGCCCTCTTGGCCGGAACCTTCTTGGCGACCGCCTTCTTGGCCACGGCCTTCTTGGCCGGTGCGCTCAACGCCGCCGAGCACGTGGTGTTCACGATGACCCGGGTGACGCTGTAGGGGTCCATGTTGGCGTTGGGACGACGGTCCTCGAGGTAGCCCTTCTTGTCACGGGCGACACCCAGAGGGATCCGGATCGACGCACCGCGGTCCGAGACGCCGTAGGAGAACTCCGAGAAGTGAGCGGTCTCGTGGTGCCCGGTCAGGCGCAGCTCGATGCCGACGCCGTAGTTGTCGATGTGCTCGTCGATGTTCTTCCCGATCGCCTCGCAGGCGGCGATGATGTGGGGATAGCCACCCTCGGCGCGCATCTGCTTGGTCGAGTAGTTGGTGTGGCAGCCCGCACCGTTCCAGTCGCCCAGCATGGGCTTCGGGTCGAGGGTCGCATAGACACCGAAGTCCTCGGCGATGCGGAAGAGGAGCCATCGGGACACCCACAGCTGGTCAGAGACCTCGAGCGGGGGAAGCGCTCCGATCTGGAACTCCCACTGGCCCATCATCACCTCGGCATTGGTGCCCTCGATGGCCAGGCCGGCTTCGAGGCAGGCCAGGGTGTGGGCCTCGACGATGTCACGGCCGGGCATCCGGTCGCCGCCGACGCCGCAGTAGTACGGACCCTGCGGGGCGGGGTAGCCGTTCTCGGGCCAGCCGTAGGGGCGGCCGTTCTGGATGAAGGTGTACTCCTGCTCGAGGCCGAAGATCGGCTCGAAGTCAGCGTACTTGCGCGCCACGCTGGCCAGCTTGTGCCGGGTGTTGCTCCGGTGCGGACGCATGTTGGCGTCGAGGACCTCGCACATCACGAGGATGTCGTCGGGGCCGCGCAGCGGGTCGGGGCAGGTGAAGACCGGACGCAGGACGCAGTCAGAGTTGTCACCGGTGGCCTGGTTCGTGCTCGAGCCGTCAAAGCCCCACAGCGGCGGCGTCTTGCCGTCGGCGATGACCTTGGTCTTGCTGCGCAGCAGCGGCGAGGGCTCGGTGCCGTCGATCCAGATGTACTCCGCCTGGTAGGGCACGTGATCTCCTTCTCTTGGGGGTTGCTCCGTGTGTCGGACCCGCCAACTCGACAGGTCCCAAACGCCGGTGACGGCTGGTTGCCAGCACTGGACGTTCCCTATTCTGCACCCCTCGGGTCTCATGGGCATCTCGAACGTGTAAACAGCGCGTGAATTCGGATCCCGGCGTGCCCGGAGGAAGGGGGAGCCGCGGTGCCGTTAGGCTTGGCGAGTGCCCTCGCTGCGCGTCGCTGCGGCCCAGCTGAACCCGATCGTCGGCGATCTCGACGGCAACGTCGACAAGGTCGTCGCCGCGCTTGGTGAGGCTGAAGAGCTCGGCTGCGATCTGGTCGCCTTCCCCGAGCTGGTGATCACCGGCTACCCGCCCGAGGACCTGCTGCTCAAGGAGGGGTTCGTCGCCGACGCCTTCGCCGCCCTCGAGAGAATCGCCGCGGCCACGGGAGAGTGCGTGGCCATCGTCGGCACCGTCGTGCCGGCAGGAACCCTCGGGCTCCAGGTGGCCGAGCCGACCGACGCCCGCCCCATGGTGGGGCGCCGGGTCTCGGTCCCCCGGCTGGCCAACGTGGCCGCCGTGCTGGCCCGCGGCCGGATCGTGGCCCTCGTCGCCAAGCGCCTCCTGCCGAACTACGCCGTCTTCGACGAGCAGCGCTGGTTCCTGCCCGGGACCGGTCCGCACCCGCTCTTCCGCATCGCCGGGGGGATCGTCGGCGTGGCGGTCTGCGAGGACCTCTGGAGCGCCAACGGCCCGGCGAGGTCCATGGCCGAGGAGGGGGCGGACGTGATCGTCTCGCTCAACGCCTCGCCCTTCTCGCTCGGCCAGGAGGACGAGCGCCGAGGGGTGCTCTCGGCCCGGGTGGCGGAGACCGGAGCGTCGATCCTCTACGTCAACCAGGTCGGCGGCCAGGACGAGCTCGTCTTCGACGGTGGCTCGATGGTGGTCCGAGACGACGGGCACCTGCTGGCCCGGGCCCCGATGTTCTCCGAGCACCTCCTGATCGCCGACGTCGAGGTTCACGGCTCGACCGACGAGATCACCGATGCGGTCACCGAGCTGAGCGCGACCTCGCGCCGGGTCGGTCCGGCCATCGCCGGCGACGTGGCCGATCCGCTCTCCCCCGAGGCCGAGGCGTACGAGGCCCTGGTGCTGGGCACGCGCGACTACCTCGGCAAGAACGGGTTCACCGATGCGGTGATCGGGCTCTCGGGCGGCATCGACTCGACCCTGGTGGCCGCCATCGCCGTCGACGCCATTGGAGCGCGCCACGTCCGGGGGATCTCGATGCCGTCGCGCTACTCCTCGGAGCACTCCCGCAGCGACGCCGAGGATCTGGCCCGCCGTCTCGGCATCAAGATCGACACGGTCGAGATCGAGCCGGCCCACGCCGCGTTCGCCGAGATGCTCTCGGGCCTGCTGGGACACACCCCGGTCGGCCTGACCGACGAAAACCTCCAGAGCCGCCTGCGGGCCGTGCTGCTGATGGGCTTCTCCAACGACACCGGATCGATCGTGCTCACCACCGGGAACAAGTCCGAGATGGCCACGGGGTACTCCACGCTCTACGGGGACTCCGCCGGCGGGTTCGCCGTGATCAAGGACGTGCCCAAGACCCTCGTCTACGACCTGTGCCGCTACCGCAACGCCCGGGCTGGAATCTCCGGCGAGGTGCCCCCGATCCCCGAGGCCGTCCTCACCAAGCCGCCGTCGGCCGAGCTGCGCCCCGACCAGAAGGACGAGGACTCCCTCCCCCCCTACGAGCTGCTCGACCCGATCCTCGCCGCCTACGTCGAGGCCGACCGGACCGCTCCCGAGCTGGTGGCGGCCGGCCACGACCCCGCCCTCGTCGAGCGGATCGCCCGGCTGGTGGACATCGCCGAGTACAAGCGCCGCCAGATGCCCCCGGGGGTGCGGATCACGACCAAGGCCTTCGGCAAGGACCGCCGCATGCCGATCACCAACCGCTACCGACCGGACCTCGGGGATCGATGAGCGAGAAGGCCACCTGGCGCTCGGGGGACGAGACCGCCGCCCTCGTCGGGCGGCTCTGCGCGGTCTCTCGGAGGCTGCACCAGATCCTCGGCGCCTCCGCCCTTCGAGCCTCATCCTCGGCGGCCAGCATCGCCTTCGACGAGTGGAGCCTCGAGCACGCCTTCCACGCCGAGCTCCTCTTCGAGCGCCTGCCCCGGCGCGCCGGGGTCGATCCCGAGGCCCTCGTCGAGCTCGGGGCGCTGGGTGGCGCGCTCGAGCTCCTCGAGGAGCTGGGATCCGGTGGCGACGACGTCGGGCTCGGCGCCGGC
>JADGOD010000268.1 GCA_017883125.1 Acidimicrobiales bacterium | reverse complement strand
CACGTCGGGCGCGGTGGAGCCGGGCCGGACCGTAACCCTCAGCGGAACCGTGACGAGCCTCCAGACGGCCCACGGCATCGAGCGCGTCGACATCCCCGAGGCCGGGCCGGGCGAGATCGTGTCCGTGGCCGGGATCGACGAGGTCACCATCGGAGAGACCCTCGCCGACCTGGACAACCCCGTCGCCCTCAAGGCGATCACCGTCGACGAGCCGAACCTCTCGGTGACGATCGGGATCAACACCTCGCCGCTGGCCGGCCGGGACGGGACCAAGCTCACCGCCCGGATGCTCAACGACCGCCTCGACGCCGAGCTCATCGGCAACGTCTCGATCAAGGTCACCCCCACCGAGCGCCCCGACGCCTTCGAGGTCTTCGGCCGCGGCGAGCTCCAGCTGGCCGTCCTCATCGAGCAGATGCGCCGTGAGGGCTTCGAGCTCACCGTCGGCAAGCCCGTGGTCGTCACCCGGGAGATCGACGGCAAGCGCCACGAGCCGATCGAGCGGGTGGCCATCGACGTACCCGAGGAGTACCTCGGCGTCGTGACCCAGCTGCTGGCCCTGCGCAAGGGGACCATGGTCGAGATGGTCAACCACGGGACCGGCTGGGTCCGCTTCGACTACCGCGTGCCCGCTCGTGGCCTCGTCGGCTTCCGGACCGAGTTCCTCACCGAGACCCGGGGAACAGGGATCCTCCACCACGTCTTCGACGGCTGGGCACCGTGGGCCGGTGAGCTCAAGATCCGCCGCAACGGCGTCATGGTCGCCGACCGGCGCGGGGTGGTCACCTCCCACGCCCTCGAGAGCCTCCAGGAGCGCGGCCAGATGTTCGTCGCCCCGACCACCGAGGTCTACGAGGGGATGATCGTGGGCGAGAACGCCCGCTCCGAGGAGATGGACGTCAACCCAACCAAGGAGAAGAAGCTCACCAACATGCGAGCCTCCTCGGCCGACAACTTCGAGCGTCTGACCCCGCCGGTGCTCCACACCCTTGAGCAGTCGCTCGAATACATCGCCGACGACGAGTGCGTCGAGGTCACCCCCACCGCCGTGCGCCTGCGCAAGGTGGTCCTCGACCAGCAGATCAGAGGCCGGCTTCGGTCCAAGGCCAAGAACGCCTGATCCGACGAGGGGCCTCGTCGACGCCTCCTCACCCGACATCGCTGCCCGCCGCCGGGGCCACCCGGTAGCGGCCGGTACGATGCTCTTGCTCGTGTGTTGAGGCGCACGTCCTCGGAGGGATGGCAGAGCGGACGAATGCACTGGTCTTGAAAACCAGCGTGGTGAAAGCCACCGAGGGTTCGAATCCCTCTCCCTCCGCCACACGCAGTCTTGGGCCCGGTCCGTGCCTCACGGGCCGTCCCTGCTCAGCCCTGAGATGATTGACCGCTCAGGGGAGACCCTGGAAGACTCACCCCGGTGAGCCCGACCTCTGACGACACGGATCCGACTGCGTCGCTCGGCTCGTCGATGAAGCGGTGGGGCGCCGTCGCTACTGCCATCGCCGTCCTCCTAGCCGACGTCGTCGTCGTCATCGTCGCCACGCAGCACTCGAATCGCGGCCCGGCGACCCTCTGGGTCGCCACCACCGGCAGTGACTCCAACGACGGCTCGCGCACATCACCATTCGCCACCGTCCAGCGCGCCCAGCAGGCCGTCAACGAGCTCGGCGGGGCATCGTCCGCCGATGTGACCGTCATCCTGCGAGGTGGCACCTACCGGATGACCGAGCCGCTCGAGGTGCCTCCCAGCGGCACTGGCCACAACGGCCACGTCGTGACCTACCGCTCAGCGCCCGGAGAGCGAGCCGTGCTCTCCGGTGCCCGCTCGGTGCCGGGGACGGCGTGGACGCTCGCCGACCCGACCTTGAACATCTGGAAGGCGCACGTCGGGGCGACCTCGACCCGCCAGCTCTACGTCAACGGAGCGCGCGCCACCCTGGCCCGGACGAGCATGTACCCGGCCGGATTCCGCCCCACGGGAGCCACGAGCGGGGCGAGGAGCGGCATCGAGTTCATCC
This sequence comes from Acidimicrobiales bacterium, assembly GCA_017883125.1. Taxonomy (GTDB): domain Bacteria; phylum Actinomycetota; class Acidimicrobiia; order Acidimicrobiales; family RAAP-2; genus CAIUMH01. Next base: position 15,757 of record JADGOD010000268.1, on the reverse strand, counting down.
CGACTCCCCTCAACCCGTCGGCCTGGAGCGACCCGACCACCTGGTCGTATCCCGCCGAGGTCGACGCCGTCGCCTACGACCAGTGGAAGATGATGACCGTCCCGGTCGCCTCCGTCACCGCAGCGACGGGGCCGAGCCCCGGCCTGCTCTCCATGGCCCAGCCCGCGTGGGACAACGCCAACTCGTTCCGCGGCAAGAAGAACGCCCCCGCCATCTGGGGCTTCTGGCAGGTCACCTTCTTCGAGAACGCGTACCAGTTCCTCGATCAGCCCGGCGAGTGGTATCTGAACCGCCACTCGGGCGACCTCTTCTACATCCCGCGCGCCGGAGAGACGATGGCCACGGCCGACGTGGAGCTGCCGGTCCTCCAGCATCTCGTCATCGGCCACGGCAGCGCGACCGAGCCGATCGAGGGGCTCCACTTCGAGAACCTGACCTTCGAGGACGCCACCTGGCTCGCTCCGGGCCAGCAGGACGGCTACGTCGCGGACCAGAGCGGCATGATCCTGACCGGCACCAACGCGCCAAACACCATCGGCCACGCCACCCGCGTGAGCGAGACGCCGGGCACCCTCGATCTCGAGTACCCGCGCCAGGTGGTCTTCACCGGCGACATCTTCCGCCATCTGGGCTCCGCCGGGCTGCTCCTCGGCACCGGGAGCCAGAACAACCGCGTCGCCGGGAACCTCTTCACCGACATCTCCGGCTCGGGGATCGAGCTCGGGGGCGTCTCGATGACCGACGCTCATCCGAGCACTGACGCCGAGATGACGCGTGACAACACCATCAGCGGGAACCTGATCGAGGGCACCGGCGCGGAGTTCGTCGACACCGCGGCGATCTACGCCGGGTTCACCAGGGCGACCCTCATCGAGCACAACTCGATCACCGATGTCCCCTGGACCGGCATCGCCATGGGCTGGGGATGGGGTCTGCTCGACCCGAGCGGCTTCCCCGGCCTCGACGGGGCCCACGCCTTTGAGTGGGGGCACTTCTCGACGCCCACACCCAACGCCCACAGCGTCATCCGAGCAAACCACATCGATCACTTCCTGGAGAACCGCTGGGACGGCGGAGCGACCTACACCACCGGCCAGCAAGGGACCTCTGCGGCCGACGGCTTGGTCATCGAGGGGAACCTGGCGACCAACAAGCTCCCCGCCGGCGGCGGCAACACCTTCTACACCGACGGCGGGACGAGGTACGTCACCGTCCAGGGGAACGTCTCGTACGACAACCCGGTCGGGACGATGAGCTTCGGACCGCCACCCCGGGCGGGCGATCCGCTCCCCTACAGCGCGCTGCCCAGCGAGGCCGACACCCTCCCCTATGGCAGCGACACCGGCGGCTGTGTGACCTACGGCGACATCCGGTACCTTGGAAACTTCTGGATGCAGGCGCCGATGACCGCGTCGTTCCCGATCTCCAACGGGATCTACCGGCTTCTGGGTCTGGCCGCTACCTACTCGGCGCAGGGCTACTTCGACCCGTGTGCCTACAGCGATGCCGCGGGGACGTCGTACCCGGTCAACCTCACCTACGCAGGCAACCAGGTCTTCGCCGGGCAGGCCGCCGCCATGGCGATCGCCGCCAACGCCGGGGTGCAGCGGCGGCCGTCCTCGATCCCCGCCGCGCTCTGGACCCCGCCGGCGAAGTAGCACCCGGCTTCTCTCCGTTCGGGACCCGAGCCCGGGCCTCGGAGTCGGTCGCGCTCACCGAGAGAGGCGGCTCCGCCCCGAGGGGCCGCTCCTCGAGAGCCCCGCTGGCTCCGGTACGCTCGCTGATGGGTGACGTCGGTGCGCTCCGTCGGCCACAGAGCCCATGACGCGAAGGGACTCCGACGATGCCCGTGACCCAGCAACCCGGAACCGAGCTCGGCGCCTCCCCGTCGACGCCGGCGGCCCGTGCGATCGCCCTGGTCAAGAGCTACGGCACCGGTGACGCCGAGTTCCGGGCGCTCAACGGGATCGACGTCGAGTTCGCCCAAGGCCAGTTCACCGCCGTCATGGGCCCGTCGGGCTCGGGGAAGTCGACCCTCATGCACTGCATGGCCGGCCTCGACGTCCCGACCTCGGGACGAGCGTTCGTCGGCGAGCTCGAGATCGGGACCCTCGATGATGCAGGGCTCACCCAGCTGCGTCGCGACCGGATCGGGTTCATCTTCCAGTCCTACAACCTCGTCCCGACGCTGACGGCCCGCGAGAACATCACGCTGCCGATCGACCTGGCGGGCGCCACGGTCGACGAAGAGTGGTTCGACTTCCTCATCGGCCAGCTCGGGATCGCCGACCGCCTCACGCACCGACCCAGCGAGCTCTCCGGGGGCCAGCAGCAGCGCACAGCCTGCGCCCGGGCGCTGATCCGCCGGCCAGAGCTGATCTTCGCCGACGAGCCGACGGGCAACCTCGACTCGAACGCGTCGACCGAGATGCTCGGGTTCCTCCGCCGTTCGGTCACCGAGTTCGGCCAGTCCATCGTGATGGTCACCCACGACGCCCACGGCGCCTCCTTCGCCGACCGGGTGGTCTTCCTGGCCGACGGCCAGCTGGTCGACGAGATCATCGCGCCGACGGTCGACACGGTCCTCGAGCAGATGAAGCAGCTCGGTCGCTGAGGTGTGGCGCATCACGATCAAGGGGCTGATGGCGCACAAGCTGCGCATGCTCCTCACCGCCCTGGCGATCGTGCTCGGCGTCACCTTCGTCTCGGGGACCCTGGTCCTCACCGACACCCTGCACAACACCTTCACGGGCCTCTTCGACAAGGTCTACCAGCACGTCGACTTCGAGGTCCGGGGGACCGCCGCATTCAGCGGTGAGGCGGGCGGAAACGCCGTGCGCAAGCCCATCGACGAGTCGCTCCTGCCCCAGGTGCGAGCGGTCCCGGGCGTCGCCGTGGCTGACGGCTCGGTCGGCGGCTACGCCCAGTACGTGGCCAAGAACGGCAAGGCGATCACCACGGGCGGTGCCCCGACGATCGGGACCACGTTCGGCACCGACCGGCAGCTCTCCTCGCTCCGGCTCGTCGAGGGGACCGGGCCGAAGAGCTCCACCCAGGTCGTGATGGACGAGGGGACAGCGAAGAAGTACCACTTCGCCGTCGGCGACCGCGTCGAGATCCTCCTGCCCGGACCGACCCAGACGTTCACGATCTCGGGGATCGTCCGGTTCGGTTCGGCCGACAACCTCGCAGGGGCGACCATCGCCGCCTTCGATCTCGCCACCGCCCAGAGGCTCTTCGATGAGGTCGGCCGCCTCGACACCATCGAGGTGCTCACCACCCCCGGAGCCGACAAGGCGGCGGTCCAGCGCTCGATCGCCGCCACCCTCCCCTCCGGGGTCGAGGTCGTCACCGGCCAGACCGTCGCCAACGAGGCGTCCGGGGCCATCAACCAGGCGCTGGGATTCTTCTCCACCGCCCTGCTGGTCTTCGCCTTCATCTCGCTCTTCGTCGGCGGCTTCACCATCTTGAACACCTTCTCGATCACCGTCGGCCAGCGGACCAGGGAGCTCGCCCTGCTGCGCATCGTCGGTGCCTCTCGGCGCCAGGTGTTCCGCTCGGTGATGCTCGAGGCGCTCCTGGTCGGCCTCGCCGCCTCGCTCGTGGGGCTCGGGCTCGGGGTCCTCACGGCGATGGGGCTCGAGGCGCTCCTCAAGGCGTTCGGCATCACGCTGCCCCAGGGGTCGCTCGTCTTCGCCCCCCGCACGGTCGTTGCGTGCCTCGCCGTGGGAGTCGGCGTGACGGTCGTCTCGGCGATCAGCCCGGCCCGACGGGCCGTCCGGATCCCTCCGATCGCCGCCCTGGCCAGCTACCGGGGCGGCACCGGTGAGTCCTCACGCCGACGGTTCGCGATCGGCATGATCGTCGGTGTCCTCGGGATGCTCAGCCTCGGCATCGGCCTCAGCCAACCGGCGATCCAGCTGGTCGGTCTCGGCGCGGTGGCCATCTTCGTCGGCGTCGCCATGCTCGCCCCGCTGGTGGCCAGGCCGCTCTCGAGCATCCTCGGACGCCCGCTGGCGGCGGCCTTCGGCATCTCGGGGAAGCTCGGACGGGAGAACTCGATGCGCAGCCCGCGGCGGACCGCCCAGACCGCATCGGCGCTCATGGTGGGCCTGGCCCTGGTCTCGACGATCTCGGTGTTCGGCGCCTCGCTCTCGCGCTCGGCCACCACCTCCATCACCGACGCCGTCAGCGCCGACTACCTCATCACCGGCTCGGCGGCAGGAGGACCGGCGGCGGGGTTCTCGAACGCGGCGACCACCTCGGCGAGCCAGATCCCCGCCGTCACGGCCGTCTCGAGCGTCTACAGCGGGCGCTTCGAGTTCCAGCGCTCGATCTCGAGCCTGACGGCGATCGCACCCTCGGCGCTCTCGAGCACGGTGAGGCTCCGGGTGGACTCCGGCACCGGGCTCCCGGCGCTCTCGAGCGGCCAGCTCCTCGTCGACACGACCACGGCGCGCAACGACCACCTCAGGGTGGGATCGCGCGTCAAGGTCACCTTCGCCGAGACCGGGCCGACGACCGTGACGATCGGGGGGATCTTCACGCCCAACTCGCTGCTGGGCTCCTATGTCGTCTCCGAGGAGTATTTCCACGCCCACTTCGCCGCCAACACGCTGCCCATCGCCATCCTCCTGCGCACCGCCGGCGGGGCCAGCCCGGCGACGACGGCGGCGATCGAGAGGGGCCTGACGGACTTCCCCAACCTCAAGGTCCAGACCCGCGCCGAGTTCGAGAAGGCCCAGCAGGCGCAGGTCAACCAGCTCCTCGGCCTCGTCTACGCCTTGCTGGGGCTGGCCATCGTGATCGCGCTGATCGGTATCGTGAACACGCTCATGCTCTCGGTCTTCGAGCGCACCCACGAGATCGGGCTGCTGCGCGCCGTGGGGATGCGCCGGCGCCAGGTGCGCGCCATGATCCGCTCCGAGGCGCTCATCCTCGCCGTCTTCGGGGCGATGATCGGCATCATCGTGGGGACCGGGCTCGGGATCGCCCTGTCGGACTCGCTCAAGGACCAGGGCATCACCGACGTGGTGGTCCCCTTCTCCAGCCTGGTGGTCTTCCTCGTGGTCGCCGCCCTGCTGGGGCTGGCCGCCGCCAGCTGGCCGGCACGCCGAGCGGCGAAGCTCAACGTCCTAAGCGCCATCGCCACCGAGTAGGCGACGACGGGCCCTGTCAGCTCTCGTCTCGGAGGGGCAGCTCCTCGAGGAAGAGGGTCAGGACGAAGGCCGCCACACCGAAGGGGACTCCGGCCAGGAACACCGTGCTCAGGGAGTGGCTGAACGCCTGGACGAACCCTGCATGGATCTCCGGTGGCAGCGAATTGAGGTGAGCGGGGGTCGCCGAGATGCTCTTGCCTCCGAGCTTCTCGATGACCGAGGCGGGAACGTACCTCGGCAGCTCTGCGAAGAGTCGATTGGTCAAGACGGTCCCGAAGAGCGCCACCCCGAAGGCGCCACCGATCGAGCGGAAGAAGCTCGTCGCTGACGTGGCGGTGCCGAGGTGGGTGTAGGCCACGGCGTTCTGCGCCGCCACCACGAGCACCTGCATCACCAGGCCGATGCCGAGACCGACGACGAACAGGTAGAGCGATGAGACCAGCAGCGACGTCGTTGGCGTCATGAGCGAGAGCAGGAAGAGGCCCAGGGTCATCACGGCGGTCCCGACGACGGGGAAGATCTTGTAGCGGCCCCACCGGGAGACCAGCCGTCCGCTGGGGATGGAGGTCAGGAGGGTGCCGGCCACCAGCGGGAGCAGCTGCAGTCCAGAGCTCGTCGGCGTTGCCCCGTGAACGGTCTGGAGGTAGAGCGGGACGTAGATGATCGAACCGAACATCACGAACCCGACAAGCAGACTGGCCGTCACCGCCACGCTGAACTCACGGCTTCGGAACAGGGACAGGGGGATCAGCGGCTCTGCCGCTCGGCTCTCGACGAACACGAACGAAGCGACCAGGACGACGGTCGCCACGGCGAGGCTGAGGATGACCCCCGACGACCACGGGTACGTCGCCCCTCCCCAGGTCGTGCCGAGGATGATGCAGGTGACCGCAGCGCCCAGGAGAGCGGTCCCCGTGTAGTCGATGGCGTGCTCCGTTCGCCGTACGGGGATGCGGAGCACTGCGGCGATGACGAAGAGGGCGACGATCCCGATCGGGAGGTTGATGTAGAAGACCCATCGCCAGGTGAGGTGCTGGGTGAAGAACCCGCCGAGGAGCGGTCCGGCGATGCTGGTGGCGGCGAACACGGCTCCGAAGTAGCCCATGTAGCGGCCGCGCTCGCGGGGGGTGACGATGTCGCCGACGATGGCCAGCGCGCCGACCATGACCCCACCGGCGCCGACACCCGCGATCGCCCGGAAGGCGATGAGCTCGGACATCGTCTGCGAGAGCCCACAGAGCGCGGAGCCGACGAGGAAGATGACGATCGACGCCTGGAAGAGCTTCTTCCTGCCGTAGAGGTCCCCGAGCTTGCCCCAGAGCGGCGTGAAGATCGTGAGGGTCAGCAGGTATGCGGTCACCACCCACGAGAGGTGGTTCAGGCCATGGAGATCACCGGCGATCGTCGGGAGGGCCGTCGAGACGATGGTCTGGTCCAGCGAGGCCAGGATCATCCCGAGCATCAGCGCACCGAGGATCACCCGGATCCGGCGGCGCTCTACGCGCGATGCCTCGATGTCCTCCGCTTGCTCGAGCTGCGCGCACTCCTCACTCGCCATCGTCAGCCCCACCTCTCGCCGAGACCGTCTGTGCGAACTGCTGCAAGAGGCGCGCGAACTCGGAGCGATCGCTGTCAGGCCACCCTTCGAGCACCGCGCTCAGCCACTCCTGACGAGCGATGAGCAGCCGCTCGATCGCATCCTGGCCAGCTTGGGTGAGGGACAGCCGCACCGCTCGGGCATCTTCTGGATCAGCAGTTCGACAGAGGAGTCCCGCCCGCTCGAGCTGCTGAGCCTTCCGGGTCACCGCAGGAGAGTCGGTCCCCAGGCGCTCGGCCAGCTCGGTCAGCCGGACGTCTCCACCCTGGGAGAAGAGGCTGTAGAGGACGGCCGAGCCGCTGCGATCGAGGTCGACGCCCGCCTGCTTGCACAGCGCATCATGGAACTTCGCCCGATTCACCGCCCTCGAGACGGTGAGCAGCGCCGCGGCGATCCCTCCGGTCTCGGTGTCAGATGCCGGTTCCCCACCAGGAGGCCGAGGTGCGTTCGCTGAATCCAACATATATGTATGTTACAAGCATCTATTCAGACAATGCCAATCCGCGCCCTGGCACGGTGCTCGGCGTGTCGGCGTGATCGCACCGCGGCGCCCACCTTCGTCGGGCAGAACCACGCCTGCAATGACCACCCGGGCCGATCGCCCCTCGGGGTGACGTCACGCCGATCTCCTCGACGCAGGGGCGTGAGGACCGCGCTCAGCGGCCGAGGTTCTCCTTCAGCGAGGCGATCCAGGCATCGGCATCACGCCGGGCTTGGGAGACCGTGGCGCGGACCTCGTCGCTCGAGGGACCGGCCGACGGATAGGACCCCAAGAACTTCACGTTCGCCAGATGGGCGCGCAGGTCGCGCAGGCAGTCGGCGACGACCTGGTCGGCGAGGTGGCCCTCGAGGTCGATGATGAAGCAGTACTCGCCGAGGCCCTTCTTGGTCGGGCGCGACTGCACGTTTGTGAGGTTGATGTCCCGGGCGGCGAACTGGCCGAGGATCCCGTAAAGGGACCCGGGCCGATCGGCGTCCTGGAAGCAGACGATCTTGGTGTGGTCGTGGCCTGACGACGCCGGGATCGAGTCCCGGGCGACGACGACGAAGCGGGTCTGGTTGTCCTCGTGATCCTCGATGTCCGAGGCGATGATCTCGAGGCCGTAGAGGGTGGCGGCGAGCCGCGGTGCGACGGCCGCATCGCCGACGCTGCCGTGATCGCCGATCTCGCGGGCAGCGTCTGCAGTCGAGTTGGCCGCCACAGTGGTGGCGTGCGGGATCTGGCGGTCCAAGAAGCCCCGGACCTGCGCCAAGGCGTGGGGGTAGGAGTGGACGTGGGTGACGTCGGCCAGAGCGGTGCCTCGCCGCGCCATGAGCTGGAGGTGGACGTCGAGGACGACCTCGCGCACGATGAGCAGCTCGTGATCGAAGATCAACCCGTCCATCGTGGCGTTGACGGTGCCCTCGATGGCGTTCTCGATGGGGACGAATCCCCGGTCCACCTCACCGGAGGCGACCGCCTCGAGGACGTCGGCGATCGACGCCTTCGCCACCATGGCGCACGCCGCCAGGTCGGCCTGGGTGAGCAGGGCCTCCTCGGTGAAGGTGCCGGAGGGACCGAAGAATGCAACGGATGTCACGTGATGAGCCACAGACAGGCAGGATAGTGAGGTCATGGACACCTCCGACGTCGAAACGATTCTCACCCAGGTGGCGGCGGGCGATCTCGAGCCCGCCGATGCAGCGCGGCTCTTGGCCCGCCTGCCGTTCTCCGATCTCGGCCACGCACGGATCGACCACCACCGCTCGCTGCGCCAGGGGATGCCCGAGGCCGTCTATGGCCCCGGAAAAGCCCCGAGGGAGGTCGCCGAGATCGTCACCGAGCTCCTGGCCTCGGGGACCGGTCCGGTGATCGTGACCAGGGCCGATGAGGCCCAGATCACCGCCGTGCGCGCCGTGGCGGAGCGATCGGGGACCGAGCTGTCGGTGACCGGCCATGAGAGCTCCGCGGCGGTCGTCCTGCGGCCCGCAGCCGTCCTGGAGGCCCGGGTGGTGGTCATCACCGCGGGGACCGCGGATGGGCCTGTGGCCGACGAGTGCGTCGCCGTCCTCCACGCAATGGGCTACCAGCCGACGGTGCTGCGCGATCGAGGAGTCGCCGGGATCCACCGCCTCATCGGCGATCTCGACATCGTCCTCGACGCCGAGGCCACCGTCGTCATCGCCGGCATGGAGGGCGCGCTGGCCAGCGTGATCGGGGGGATCGCTCCGGGCCCGGTCATCGCCGTGCCGACCTCGGTCGGCTACGGCGCCGCCCTCGAGGGGGTCACCGCCCTGCTGGCGATGATGGCCAGCTGTGCTGCCGGGGTCACGGTGGTGGGGATCGACAACGGCTTCGGGGCCGGCATGGCCGTGGTCCGCGCGCTCGGGAGCCGCTCGTGAGCGAGGTCCGCACCGCCTGGCTGAACTGCTCCTCGGGCATCGCCGGCGACATGTTCCTCGGGGCCCTGCTCGACGCCGGAGCCTCCCTCGATGCCGTGAACGGGACCCTCGCCGCGCTCGGTCTGGAGGGCTGGAGCCTCGAGGCGCAGCGCGTGGCACGCGCCGGGATCACGGCGACCCACGCGGTGGTGACCGTCGACGACGACGGGCACGTTCGTCCCTACCGGGTGATCAGAGAGCTCCTCGAGACCTCTGCGCTCCCGGCCCGGGTCAAGGAGCGCTCCAAGGCGGCGTTCGCCGTCCTGGCCGAGGTCGAAGCCGCCCTCCACGGCGTGGACGTCGACGACGTCCACTTCCACGAAGTCGGAGGCCACGACGCGCTCATCGACATCGTCGGCACCATGGCCGCCCTCGAGGACCTGGGCATCGAGCAGGTCGCCGTCTCGCCCATCGGGGTCGGGGTCGGGACCATCCGCACCGCCCATGGGCTGCTCCCCAACCCGGCACCCGCCACGGTGGCGCTCTTGAAGGGCTTCGAGGTCGTCGGGATCGACGAGCCGGTCGAGCTCGCCACCCCCACCGGCGCGGCCCTCGTCGCGGCGCTGGCCTCCACGTCGGCTCCGGTGCCAGGGATGCGCGTGACCGGACAGGGCTTCGGGGCGGGGACGCGCGATCCCGAGCACCGGGCCAACGTTGTCGGCGTCGTCCTCGGGATCCGATCCGATCCGACCGCCGAGCAGATCGCCGTGGTCGAGACCACGCTCGACGACATCACCGGCGAGCACCTCTCCCACGCCCTGGCCACCGTGGTTGCCGAGGGCGCGCTCGACGCCTGGGTCACCCCGGTGACGATGAAGAAGGGCCGCTCCGGCCACGTGCTCACCGTGCTCTGCGCACCCCACGAGGCCGCCGCCGTCCAGCGACGCGTCCACGAGCTGACCGGCTCACTCGGGGTGAGGGTGACGCTGACCGCCCGCTCGGTCATGCTCCGGGAGATCCACGCGGTCGACGTGCTCGGCCACCCGATCCGCATCAAGGTCAGCGCGGTCTCGGCGAAGCCCGAGTTCGAGGACGTCGTCGCGGTGGCGTCGGCGACCGGCCGGGACCTCAGCGAGATCGACGCGCTGGCGCGTGCCGCTCTCGACGAGGCGGGCGCCTGAGTCAGCGAGACATCGAGAGGCGGTCAGCCAGGAACCGGATCGTCAGGTCGAAGGTCTCAGCGCTCACCGCGCTGTGGGTCCCGGGAGCTGCGTGGAGCTGCTTGTCGGTCGAGGAGATCGCGTCGAAGAGGGCGAACGAGGTCGAGCGCTCGAAGAGCTCGTCGTCCCACTGCATGACGAACATCGCCGGGCACCTCAGTGATGCGGCGTCACGGGCGAGGCGCTCTGCGGTGGGCCCGGTGATCCCGGCGAGGCCGAGCACGCAGGCATCGATCCGGTCCTCGGCCGCCACCAGCGGGAGCCCGAGGATCGTACCCATCGAGAGCCCCCAGTAGCCGAGGGAGGCGCCGTGGAGATCGAGCTCGTCGAGCATGACGTCAAGGGCGGCTCGCCAGTCGGCCACCATCTCGTCGGTCATCGCTGCATCCGACGCCCAGGCCTGCGAGAAGTCGAGGAGCACCAGGCGAGGATCGTCGCTGCGCTCCCCGCGCCGCACGCCGTGGACCGGTCCCTCGATGGCCATGCAGGTCGCGCCGTGGTCGCGGACCAGGCGGCGAGCCAGGCTCACGACGTGGTCGTCGAACACCGATCCGCTCCCCCCGTGGCCGATCAGGATCAGCGGTCCGTGAGCAGAGCTCAGCGATGACCACACCACGCCAGGGACCTCTCGTCCGGCCCTGTCGAGCGCGAAGCTGCGCCCGAGGACCCCCGAGCGCTCTCGTGCCTCACCCCACCTCACAGGAGCCGAGCCTATAGACCGCCTCTGTCGCCCGAGGGGTCAGGGAACCTGCAAGGCTTCTTCCGCGGCAAAGGAGCTCGACGTGGAATCACCGATGTTCACCTACGACCCGGAGATGGTCGAGCTGATCTTCAGCTACTGCCGGAACCGCCTCGCCGAGGATCCGGTCAGCCTCGACTTCACCGGAGCGGCCTCCGAGCTCGACGCCGCCCTCGACGGCCTGCTCACGCGGCAGGGCCGAGATGCCGCCGAGGTGCTCGACCGCTACGCCACGCAGCTCGCGCCGGCGGTTATCTCGGTGGACAGCCCACGCTTCTTGTCGTTCATCCCCGCCGCCCCGACCAAGGCGGCCCTCCTCTTCGACATGGTGGTCTCCGCATCGTCGCTCAACGGCACCTCGTGGCTCGAGGCCGCCGGCGCCGTGGCCGCCGAGAACCAGGTGCTCCACCTGCTGGCCGAGACCGCCGGGCTACCGGAGGGCGCGGGTGGGGTGTTCGTCTCGGGCGGCTCGATCGGGAACCTCTCCGCGCTGGTGGTCGCCCGCGACCAGGCTCGCGCCAGGAGCCCAGAGCTCGCCGGGAGGCGCCTGCGCTTCGCGGTGAGCGACGAGGCCCACAGCTCGGTGGCCTCGTCGATGCGCATCATCGACGTCGACCCGTTCCTCGTGCCCACCGTCGATCACCGCTTCTGCGTCGAGTCGCTCATCGCGGCGGTCGCCGAGGACCCCGAGCCCGAGACGATCGTCGCCGTGATCGCCACCGCGGGGACCACCAACGCCGGGATCGTCGACGACCTCGAGGGGATCGGGGCCTTCGCCAGGGAGCGCGATCTGTGGTTCCACGTCGACGCCGCCTACGGGGGCGCGGCGATGTTCTCGACCTCGAGGAGCCACCTCTTCGAGGGGATGCGCCACGCCGACTCCTTCATCGTCGATCCCCACAAGTGGCTCTTCGCCCCGTTCGACTGCGCCGCGCTCCTCTACCGCGAGCCGGCGCTGGCGGCGAGGTCCCACACCCAGCACACCGGCTACCTCGACGTCATCCACACCGAGAGCGGGGGGTGGAACCCCACCGACTACGCCATCCACCTGACCCGCCGGGCCCGTGGGCTCCCGATCTGGTTCTCGCTCTGCGTCTACGGCATCGATGCCTACACGGCGGCGGTCGACGCCGGGATCGCCATCGCCGAGAGGGCCGCCACGCTGATCGAGGCGCTCGAGTTCACCGAGCTGGTGCGGCCCGCCGGGCTCTCGATCGTGCTCTTCCGCCGCACCGGATGGAGCGAGGCCGACTATGACGCGTGGTCGGCCAAGCTGCTCGCCGACCAGATCGGGTTCGTCACCCCGACGAAGTTCGAGGGCGAGACCGTCGCCCGCTTCGCCTTCCTCCACCCGGAGGCGACCATCGAGATGGTCGCAGAGATCCTCGACACCATGGCCTGAGCGCCACCCCGCCTCAGAGGGGGCGGCGGTTCTCCAGCAACGGGTCGGTGGGGAGCCGGAGCGTCTCGCCGGCCAGGCGCCGGCGGCGCCAGGCGATCCCCGAGAGAGCTTCGAGCACCACGCGGTTGGCCAGATACGCGGTGACCTCGGCCTGGTCGTAGGGCGGAGAGACCTCGACCACATCGACCCCGGCGAGGGGGAGTTCCATCCCGACCCGGCGCACCGCGTCGAGGAGCTGGCGCGCGCTGAGCCCCCCGGGCTCGGGCGTCCCGGTCCCCGGGGCCGATCCGGGGTCGACCACGTCGATGTCGACCGAGAGGAAGACCGCATCGCAGTCGTCGGTGGCGATGGCGAACGCCTCGTCGAGGACCGCGTCGAGGCCCTTGGCCACCACCTCGGACATCTCGAAGCTCCGCATCCCGACCTCCTTCATCCAACGGAGCGTCTCGGGCTCGGGCCAGTAGCCCCGGAGCCCGATCTGGAGGAAGCGGTCGCCGCGGCACGCTCCGGACTCGATGAGACGGCGCATCGGGGTGCCGTGGCCGTAGAGGGATCCGAACTGGGAGTCACCGGTGTCCGCGTGGGCGTCGAAGTGGATGACCGAGACCCGGCCGATGCCGACGTGACGGGCCACGCCGGTGACGTCGGGGAGGGCGATGGTGTGATCCCCGCCGAGGATGACCGGGATCGCCCCGAGCGCCGAGATCGAGGCGACGACCGCCTCGAGGGCACCGAGGGACCGCTCGGTCTCGCCCGAGGGCATCTCGACGTCACCGACGTCGACGACGCCGAGCTCGATCAGGGGGTCGACGTCGAGCGCGAGGTGCGGCCGCATCCCGTCGTGCGGCAGGTAGTCGGCCAACCGGATGGCCTGGGGGCCGAACCGGCAGCCCGCCCGGTGCGAGGTGCCGCCGTCGAAGGGGGCGCCGACGATCACCGCCGCCGCTCCGTGGAGGCTTCCCGGGTCGTCGATGTCGGCGCTCGGGATGCCGAGGAACGTCGCATCGGGGCCGTACATGTTGCCCAGTCGTGCCATCAACGCCCCCTTGTGAAACACCTCTGCGTGCACCCAGCATGGCGCTCCGGCGCCCGGCGATCAACGGGTCACCGGTTATCTCGGCCCAGGACGGCCTAGCATTCGGTCCATGGCATCACGCACTGTCACGGCCACCCGCATCATCGCTGCTCCGGCGGAGAAGATCTTCGACGTCCTCGCCGATCCCTCCCAGCACCCGGCGATCGACGGCTCGGGCTCGGTGACGAGGCCCAAGGTGAACCCCGGGCGGCTCTCACTCGGGGCGAAGTTCTCCATGGACATGAAGCTCGGCGTCCCCTACGTCACCAAGAACGTGGTCAGCGAGTTCGAGGAAGACCGGCTCATCGCGTGGCACCACTTCGCCCAGTTCGTCTGGCGCTACGAGCTCGAAGAGGTCGATGGTGGCACCAAGGTCACCGAGACCTTCGACTACTCGAAGCCCTGGGGGGTGCTCCTCTCACCGCTAGGCGTCCCGCAGAGGAACCGGGTCGCCATGGAGAAGACCCTCGAGCGCCTCGAGCACCTCGTGGTCACCGGGTCCGCCTGAGCGATTCGCGCGCGCTGGGCTGCCATGCTCCTCGGGGCCCAGAGGGAGGCCTCCGTAGAGCGTCGAGGTCGCGCGTTGGTTGCGCACACGTCGTCAAGAGCCCTCCGCAGGGTAGGGTTCCGCGCTGTCGAACGCCGAGGGGAGCCACGCAACGATGACATCTGATCTGAAGGGCAAGGTTGCCGTGGTGACCGGGGCCGCGAGCGGGCTGGGTCTGGGAACAGCGTGAGCGCTCGCCGCTCGGGGAGCCCGGGTCGCACTCATCGACGTCGATGCCGGAGCGGTCGCTGCGGCGGCCGAGTCGATCGGAGGTGACTCCCTCGGTGTCGTCGCCGACATCTCAGATGCCGATGCCATCACCCGAGCGATCGACCAGGTGGCCGAGCGATTCGGAGCGATCGACGTGGTGATGGCCTGTGCGGGGATCGTCGGCGCGGGCATGGCGCTGCAGGTCAGCCCTTCGCTCTGGGAGCGGACCATCGAGATCAATGTGCTCGGGACGTGGCGGACGGTTCGAGCAGCGCTCCCCCATCTCGTGGCGTCGAAGGGCTACGTGCTCATCGTCTCCTCCGGCTTCGCCGCAGCCCCAGGGCCGTACAACTCCGCGTATACCGCCAGCAAGGCGGCCGTCGAGTCCCTCGGTCGATCCCTGCGGATAGAGGTCGCCCACCACGGAGTCGGTGTCGGCGTGGCCTACTACTCCTTCCTCGACACTCCGATGGTCCACGCGATCGAGCAGGATCCCGCGGCCACCCGCGCCCGCGCTGCGATGCCGGCACCCATCCGCAAGACCTACTCGCTCACCAAGGCCGTCGATGCGACCGTCTCAGGGATCGAGCGTCGGGCTGATCGGGTCATCTACCCGCGGTTCTTGCGCCTCCAGCTGCTCTTCCGCGGTGCGCTCGGTCCGCGGAGCGAGGGCTCGTGGCGCAAAGCGATGCCGGAGGTCGAGCGCCTCGCCCAGACCCATCCTCCTGGGTGGTCCGCCCCCGTCGATTGGGCCACCTGCCCTCTAACTGATGACGATTCAGCGCCCCTCGCCGATCAGGTCCCGGTGATCACTTCGAATCGGGCGTGAGCCAGGGGTTGCCCGAGGGGTCCTCCAAGATCCGGTCCACGTCGTCTGCGTCGAGGGGACGTGCGAAGAGGAACCCCTGGCCGGTGTCGACCTTCTCCTCGGTGAGCTGCGTGCGCTGGCTGTGGTTCTCGATGCCTGTGGCGATGACCTCGAGCCGCAGCGTCTTGCCCAGCTGGACCATGGTGTGGACCATGCCCGCCGTCTCGGAGGTCTCGACGATCCCCGAGACGAAGGACCGGTCGATCTTCAGCACGTCGATGGGGAACTGCCGCAGGTAGGCCATCGACGAATACCCGGTGCCGAAGTCATCGATGGCCAGGCGCACCCCGCGCTCCTTGAGCCGGGTGAGCCGGCCCACCGCGTCCCGGGAGTGGCTCAGCAAGGCGGCCTCGGTGAACTCCAAGATGCACCTGGCGGGATCGAGGCCGCTTGTCGCCAGCGCCCGATCCACGTCGTCGACGATCTGGTCTCGGGCCAGCTGGTTGGCCGAGACGTTGATCGAGACCGTGATGTCGTGGCCCCGGCCCTGCCACGATGCTCCCTGTCGGCACGCCTCGTCGAGCACCCAGCGGCCGACCGGCACGATCAGGCCGCTGGTCTCGAGGGCGGGGATGAACT
>JADGOD010000267.1 GCA_017883125.1 Acidimicrobiales bacterium | reverse complement strand
GCGCATCGTCGGATGGTCGATCGACACCGTTCAAGACGCCAACCTCGTCGTCAATGCTCTCGACATGGCGATCAAACAGCGACGAGTAAAGCGCGGCGGGATCGTCCACGCCGATCACGGCACCCAATTCACGTCCTGGTCCTTCACCGAACGGATCAGGGGAGCTGGGCTCATGCCCTCGTTCGGCTCGGTGGGTGATGCATTCGACAACTCGATGATGGAGTCCTTCTGGTCGAGCATGCAGATCGAGCTCCTCGACCGAAAACGCTGGAAGACGAGGCTCGAGCTATCGAATGCCATCTTCGACTACATCGAGGTCTTCTACAATCGTCAGCGGCGCCACTCGATGCTCGGCTACGTCTCGCCGGTCGAGTTCGAGTTGTCCCTGAGCAACCAACAAACCGCCTGATCTCAAGACCAGAGAAGGTAAAGAACTCAGGGGCAGGTCAGGGTCTCTATGAAACCCGGGGCGCTTCAATGAGCGACGCGAGGCGTTCGTTCTCACCCAAGTGATCGGCCTCAGCGATGAAGAGGCTTCTGAAGTCTGCGGATGTGCGATCGGGGCGATCGCGCAACGCTGGATGACACGGGCAATTCCCCTCGGTACGTGGCAGAGTGCTGATCACCCAACGAGATGGAGGATGCCCATGACCACAGCTTCGACCCAGCAGATGATGGAGGATCTCTTCGCCACACACATGGACGCCGAGATGACCGGTGACCTCGAGACAACGATGGCGACGATGGGTCCCGATCCGCATCTCAACCACGTACCGGTCATGGCCGGCGGATCTGGTCGCGACGCCGTCCGCACGTTCTACGCAGAGCATCTCGTCGGCAAGTTCTTCCCACCCGACATCGAGGTCGTCAACGTCTCCCGGACCGTCGGTCATGACCAGATCGTCGAGGAGCTGATCGTGCGCTTCACGCACACCACCGAGATTGATTGGATGCTCCCGGGTGTCGCCCCGACCGATCGCCCGGTCGAGATCGGGCTCGTCGTCGTCAAGGTCGACGATGGCCTCGTCACCCACGAGCACATCTACTGGGATCAGGCCAGCGTCCTCGTCCAGGTGGGCCTCCTCGACCCCACCGGACTTCCGGTCTGCGGTCCGGAGAGCGCTCGGAAGATCCTCGACCCGACACTCGAGTCGGTCCACATCTAGAGCGTAGAGAGGGGCGGCCCCCCATCGCGCTCGTCCGCGTCTGCCCGCGCCGTGTCCGGGAGGTAAGGCAGTCTTGTGAACAGCGCTTCGGTGGAACCAGCGCGAGCCAACGCGGAGAGTGACCAGTGCCGCCTCGTTGCTCCACGACGACTCCCTCCCGCGAAGGCATAGGGTCGCGGGAACTACAGGGGCACGGCCGGGTTGCCAGCCGGATGGTCGGAGCTGTCGAACGGACCGGCAGAGCGACCTGGGTCGATCTTCCCGATCAAGATCGGTGCCCTGCGAGTGGCTTTGGGAGACGTGGTGCTTGACCCTGACGTGCAACGACGGCTTGTCGATGAGCTGGAGATTCGCAACGTCGTCGCTGAGCTCACACAGCTGGCCGACACGGCATCGGATGACGAGCTCGACAGGTATCTGGCGCTTCTCACCGATGACGCCACCTGGGCGGTGCTCTCCGACAGCAGCGTCCTGAGCACCCAGGAGCGCAACGGTCATTCGGAGATCCTCGAGGGCATCATGGCACGGCGAGCCGAGGGCCTCCAGGGACCCGGCACCAACACGATGCACCTGGTATCGACTCTGGTGGTGACCTTCGACACCAGCGACAGGGCAATGGCCCGCTGCTACTGGCAGTACTACACGAACACCAGGTCGAGCGCACCGGTGCTCACACTCATGGGCGAGTACCGCAATACCTTCGTCCGGACTCCCCAGGGCTGGAAGTTGGCCCGCCGGGAAGTGATCTTCGGCTGACCGAGCCGGGGTACCCCGCAGTCCGGGAGGCTCTCGGGATCTCTGCCAGCGGCTTCGAAGCGTCCATCGTCCGCAACCGAGAGCGGAGGGACCTCCGTCTCTGGGTGGGACGATGGAATCAGCGCAGGATCAACTGGAGGGCGTGATGGAGGCTGAGACCAGATCTGCGTGCCTGCAGCGACTTGGTAGGACGTTCAGGGCTGGGTCTGGTCGCCCACCTCTCTCTGACGGCAACCGAGCTGGGTGCTGTCTTGTGGTGTGCTGCGCTCACCCTCGGGCTCCTCGGGTGGCACAAGGTGCTCCATCCGGAGCTGGTGGCGCTGATTGTCGTGGAGTTCGGCACATTATGGGGGGCCGTGACGATCGCGAGCTCGCATGCCGGATTCGGACTGGCCTTGGGGGCGGCCACCGGAGCCGCCGCCGTGGGTTCGGGTCTGGCGCTCAAGCGCCCTCCGATGGTCGTCGAGGGTGTCCTCGGGTTCTTGGCGTTCCTGGGGGACATCCTCGGGCGCTACGTGAACGGACCAGCCGCCGCGCTGGGTGTCTTCGTTGTCGGCATCCTCTTGATCTTCGTTGCGATCAGGTACGGGATACGTGGGTCCCGTGGGACAGGCCAGGAGCTCGGCCATCGAGACCCAAGAGGATAGGAGCCCCCTTGGGTCTCGACGTGATCGTGACCCTGCTCGCACGAGTGGGTCCTTCACGTGAATTGGTGATTCGGGTCTCCCCGGAGGGACTGGAGCACGGGTCTCCCCATCTGGGTTACTTTCCAGGTCGGTGCTTCGAGAAGGGCCGGCACCGGTAACCGGGAAGCAGCGACGAAGATCCTTGGTGTCGGCCGGGGCACGTGACCTGGAAACACGGCGAAGACTTCTTCGGAGAGTTGGCGAATGGTGGACTTCGAGACCACCGGATCGGAGGGAATGAAGTGAAGCATTTACTCATCGATGGGCAGCTTGTCGACCCAGGGCGTACCTTTCCCACCATCAACCCGGCGACCGGGGAACTGGTCGAGCTGGCGCCGGACGCCACGGTGGAGCACGCCGAGGCGGCCGTCCTGGCCGCCCGTCGCGCCTTCGACACCACGAGCTGGTCGACCGACGTCGAGCTTCGCATCCGCTGCCTGCACCAGCTCTCTGACGCGCTGACCAAGCACAAGGAGGAGCTGCGGGAGCTGACGATCGCCGAGGCCGGCCACACGTACAACCTGACGAACGGCCCCGCTGTCGAGAATCCCATCGCCTTGCTCCCCTACTACGCCAGCCTGCTGGAGAGCCATCCCCTGAGGGAAGATCTGCCGGACGCCGAGGTCCGGGGCCAGCGGCACCGCCGCTGGGTGGAGAAGGAGCCGGCGGGGGTCGTCTCGGCCATCATCGCGTACAACTACCCGACCCAGCTGGCCCTGGCCAAGCTGGCTCCCGCCCTCGCCGCGGGATGCACCGTGGTGCTCAAGGCAGCTCCCGACACCCCGCTGCAGACCCTCCTCCTGGGCGAGCTCATCGCATCCGAGACGGAGATCCCGCCCGGCGTGGTCAACGTCCTGGCATCCTCCGAGGTCTCGGTCGGCGAGGTGCTCACCAGCCACCCGGACGTCGACATGATCACCTTCACCGGCTCGACCCCCGTCGGCCGCCGGATCATGGAAGCGGCGAGCGGCACGATCAAGCGCGTCTTCCTGGAGCTGGGTGGCAAGTCCGCGCTGATCGTGCTGGACGATGCCGACTTCGACCTGGCGTCAATGGTGGCGGCGATGACCATCTGCTCGCACGCAGGCCAGGGCTGCGCGATCACCTCACGCCTGCTGGTGCCACGATCGCACCACGACGAGATCGTCGGCAAGGTCGCCGCCATCATGGCCGCAGTGAAGGTCGGAGACCCCAAGGATCCAGAGACCGCCATGGGGCCGCTCATCAGCGAGAAGCAGCGCGACAAGGTCGATGGCATGGTCCAGCGGGCCATCGCCGCAGGCGCCACCCTGGTGACCGGCGGCGAGCGGATCGACCCAGGCTTCTTCTACACGCCCACGCTGCTGACCGGGGTGGACCCCGACAGCGAGGTCGCACAGGAGGAGCTCTTCGGACCGGTCCTCGCGGTCATCGCGTTCGATGACGATGACGATGCCGTCCGGATCGCCAACGATTCGATCTTCGGGCTCTCCGGTGCGGTCTACGGCCAAGACGAGGAGCGGGCGATCTCGGTGGCCAAGAGGATCCGCACCGGCACGGTGGGCGTGAATGGAGGGGCGTGGTTCGGGCCCGACGCGCCCTTCGGTGGCTACAAGCAGTCCGGGATCGGTCGGGAGATGGGGATCACGGGCCTCGAGGAGTTCCTGGAGCGCAAGACGATCGCAGTCCCGATCAGATAGGGCCTCGCTGCTCTTCAGCTCGTGCTGGCCGTCGAGACCGCGGTGTGGTGAAGCCCGACGAGTCAGCAGCAGTTGGTCGGGTGATAGACCGTCGGCGATGAGACGAATCGTTGCAGGTACGGATTCCGAAGGACGATCGTGCGTGACGGATGCGCCATCATTGGATGAGCCCTTCTTTCAAACCATCTTCAAGACCATGACGAGCCCACCATCGTCGCGGCCCGCCGGGATTCGAGGCCTCCGTCCATCACACCGACACCGTCGATTTCGACACGATTGTCTCTGGTTCCGTAGAGATCGTGCTTGGCGATGGAGCCCATTGTCTCGGTGCGTGCCGGGGACTGTGTGGTCATCACCGGGGTCGATCACAGATGGAAGGCGGGAGCGGAGGGATGCGTCATGTCTGTGGTTGCGATCGGCACGGTGCCGCCGACCGGGTGAGGCACGTCCAAGGTTTTCCGCGTCTGCCGTTGCCATCGGGGGACCGAACGAAGCCTCTTCGAGAGAGCTGGCTCCCGAGGGGGCTAGGTGCCGCACCGACCCGGCATTCTGGGGCAGGACCTGGCGTGATCTCGTGCCCTCACGATGCCGGTTCAACGGGCTGACGAAGGATTGTACGGAGCTTCTCCGGTGCTGCCGTGCGAGGATCACCGAGATAGATCTCATGGTGTCGGCCCCGAGGTCGGAACCTGTTGTCAGCGATGGCCTTGTGCAGGGCGATGACACTGACCTGCTCCGTGGCGTAGTGCCCGATGTGCATGATCTGAGCGCTAGGTCCCTCGGCCCATCTCTCGTACCTCAGTAGATCCAGCGCT
>JADGOD010000033.1 GCA_017883125.1 Acidimicrobiales bacterium | reverse complement strand
CGCCTGATCCTCTCGAAGAAGCGTGCTCAGTACGAGCGTGCCTGGACCGACATCGAGAAGATCAAGGAAGCCGAAGGCATGGTCCAGGGACCGGTCATCGAGGTGGTCAAAGGTGGCCTCATCGTCGACATCGGCCTGCGCGGCTTCCTGCCCGCCTCCCTTGTCGAGCTCCGTCGTGTGCGTGAGCTCCAGCCGTACGTCGGTCGCATCATCGAAGCCAAGATCATCGAGCTCGACCGGAACCGGAACAACGTCGTCCTGTCACGTCGCGCATGGCTCGAAGAGGCTCAGAAGGAGCAGCGCGGCGACTTCCTGGCCAACCTCAAGCCTGGCGAGCGTCGCAAGGGCGTGGTCTCCTCCGTCGTCAACTTCGGGGCGTTCGTCGACCTCGGAGGGATGGACGGGCTCATCCACGTCTCGGAGCTCAGCTGGAAGCACGTCGACCACCCGTCCTCGGTCGTGGCCGTGGGTGACGAGGTCGACGTCGAGGTGCTCGACGTGGACCTCGACAAGGAGCGGATCAGCCTGTCGTTGAAGAACACCCAGGTCGACCCTTGGCAGGAGTTCGCCGACAGCCACCAGGAAGGCCAGCTGGTCTACGGACGCATCACCAAGCTGGTGCCGTTTGGAGCCTTCGTTCAGGTCGGCGACGGGATCGAAGGACTGGTCCACATCTCCGAGATGGCTGCCCATCACGTCGAGCTTCCCGAGCAGGTCGTCACGCCGGGCGAGGAGCTGTGGGTCAAGATCATCGAGATCGACCTCCAGCGCCGTCGCATCAGCCTCTCGATCAAGCAGGCAGCCGAGGGCGGCGAGGTCTCCGAGGAGTACCGCGAGGCATTCGGCGAGCACGCCTACGATGCCGAGGGCAACTACATCGGCTTCGACTACTCGGAGGCCGAGTTCACCCCGGAGACCGAAGCGCAGGCTGCCTGGGCCGACTTCGCCCAGGAAGCCACGCAGCATCCGGGAACCGAGACGCCCGAGGGCGAAGCAGCCGAGGCGGTGGCCGAGGAGGCCGTCGTCGCAGAGGCAGCTGCCGAGGAGCCCGCTGCCGAAGAGTCAGCAGCCGATGAGCCAGCCGCAGAAGAGGGCGACGCCCCCAGCGAGGCGTGAGCTGATCGACGCACCTCAGGTGCTCGATCGGGTCCCTTCGCCGCTCCTTGTGAGCGGGAAGTGGCACGCTACGGAGTGACGGGGAGCGATCTCGATCAGCGCGGGAGCACCCTCGGCGCAGGCTCTCTGCGCCGAGGGGCACCGGGTCCTGAAGCGACATCCGCTGGGAGGGTCGATGGCGCTCGGTGGCTCTCCGGTGAGGACTATCCGCTCACGGGTGGATATCGGTGAGGCGTCCAGGGCTGCCGAGAGCAGGTCTGCTGTGTAGGGATGAGCGGGTGATGAGTAGAGATCGTCTGCTGGAGCAACCTCGCAGAGCCTCCCGAGGTACATCACAGCGACTCGGTCGCTGACGTTCTTCACCACGGCGAGATCGTGGGCGATGAAGACCACGGTGAGGTTGTACTGAGCCTTGAGGTCCTCGAGGAGGTTCAGGATCTGGGCCTGGACCGAGACGTCGAGGGCAGAGACGATCTCGTCGCAGATCAGCAGCTTCGGCCTCATGACCAGGGATCGAGCGATGCTGACCCTTTGGCACTGCCCGCCGGAGCACTCTCGAGCGTAGCGATCCGAGACGGCATCGGGGTCAAGGCCCACGGCGTCGAGCATGGTTCGGACGGTCGAGGTGCGCTGTGCGCCGGTCTGAGTCCCCCAGATGTCGAGGGGCTCTGCGACGATGTCGAACACCTTGCGGCGAGGGTTGAGCGACGAGATCGGATCTTGGAAGACCATCTGCATCCCGGTCCTGGCTCGGCGCAGGTCCTTGCGCCGGAGACCGGTCAGCTCTTGGCCGTCGAAGACCACCCGGCCGCCTGTCGGGGTCACGAGCTGCATGATGGATCGTCCGGTGGTCGTCTTTCCGCATCCCGACTCACCGACGAGACCGAGGGTCTCGCCCTCGAAGACATCGAACGAGACCCCCGAGACGGCCTGGACGCCGTGGCGCCCCTTCTTGAAGGTGACCTCGAGCCCTTGGACCGAGAGGAGCGCGTCGTCCGAGTGGCTCACGACGACGCCCCCTTCGACGCAGACCTGACACGGAGCGCCCCCGGCAAGGGGTTCCAGCAGGCGAAGAGGTGCGTCGGGTCATCCCTGGCGGACGTCAGCGGTGGGGCCTCGATCCCACATCGCTCGGTGGCCGAGGGGCACCGCTCGGAGAAGGCGCACCCGGTGATCGGGACGGAGAGGTCAGGCGGCCGTCCGTCGATCGCCGCGAGGCGTGTGTGACTGGCATTCGAGATCCTCGGGGTCGACTCGAGGAGCGCACGGGTGTAGGGCATGGCGGTGTCCCCGAAGATGCGTTCGGTGGCGGCGATCTCCACGATGCGCCCCGCGTACATGACGGCGATCCGATCCGCCCTGGTCGCCACAACTCCGAGGTCGTGGGTGACCAGGATGACCGCCATGTTCCGCTCAGCCTGCATCTCGACGAGCAGGTCGAGGATCTGGGCTTGGACCGTGACGTCAAGCCCTGTGGTGGGCTCATCGGCGAGCAGCAGCCGCGGTGAGCATGCCAGTGCGATGGCGATCATGACCCTCTGGCGCATCCCACCCGAGAGCTGGTGGGGGTAGGAGCGGATCCTGATCTCGGGTGAGGCGATGCCGACCTGGCCCAGCAGGGACAGGGCTTGGGCCGTCGCCTCCCGGCGGTCGAGATCGAGGTGGAGGCGGAGCGACTCGGTGATCTGACGCCCGATGCGAACCACCGGGTTGAGTGCCGCCATCGGGTCTTGGAAGACCATGGCGATCTTCGCCCCCCACAGGGCACGTAGCTCCTTGGCCGGTGCACCGACCATCTCTCGGCCATCGAAGACGACCGACCCGGTCTGCTCGACGTCCGCGCGGGGTAGCAGGCTCATGATCGATCGCGACAGCACGGTCTTGCCCGATCCCGACTCACCGACGATGCCTAGCGTCTCGTTGTGGCCCAGGGAGAACGAGACGCCGTCGACCGCCCGGAGGGGTCCGCGAGGCGTGGTGAAGGTCGTGTGAAGGTCGTCAACGACGAGGAGGGGGGCGGCGCCGAATCCAGCGACAGGGAACCTCTCGACGTCGAGGTCGACCTCGATTCCGCCTTGGGTCACAGCATCCCCTCCCTGTTGTCGAGCGCCGCCCGTAGGCCGTCACCGATCAGGTTGAGTGCCACGAGGAAGAGGAACATCGTCACCGACGGGAAGAGGGCCAGCCACGGGTTGTCGGCGAGGTAGCTCTTCGACTCGCTGATCATGTTGCCCCACGACGGCGTGGGGGCCTGGACGCTCAGGCCCAGAAACGCCAGGGCCCCTTCGAGGATGATCACGGTCGCCACCCCGATGAGGAAGAACGAGATGATGGTGGGGAGCACGTTGGGGAGGAGCTCCCGAGTCAAGATCCTCCAGTCGCTCGCTCCCTGGGCCTTGGCGACGGTGATGAACTCACGGGTCGCATAGGTCAGGGTCGACGCACGCACCACTCTGTAGACGAGGGGGATCGTGGCCACGCCCACGATGACCGTGATCTTCGCCAGGCTGTGACCCCAGAACGCCACGATGGCGATGACCGCCACGAGGAGGGGGAACGCAAGCATCACGTAGGTGGTGGCGCTGAGGAACGAGTCGACGCGCCCCCGGCGGAAGGCGGCGTACATGCCGAGTGAGCCGCCGATCGCCATGCCGATGATCATCGAGCCGAAGCCCACGATGAGCGAGACCCTCGCTCCGTAGACGATCCGGCTCAGGATGTCCCGACCAAGGTCATCGGTGCCCAGCCAGTGGGAGGTGGTCGGGCCCTGGTTCAGGACGTCGAAGTTCTGCTGGGTGGGGTCGTCGAATCCCAGGAGTGGGGCGAGGACGGCCAGGATGGCGATCACGCCGATCCAGGCGACGCAGAACCAGAAGAACCAACCGAATCCCCTCGACGGCCTCGGCAGCGGAGATCGAGCGGACCCCTCAGCGCCGAGCGCCTGCTGGTAGTCAGTCACGGGCGATCCTAGGGTCGATGACGCTGAAGAGGAAGTCGAGGATGAAGTTGAGGACCACGACGACCACGGCCACGAAGAGGGCGATCCCCTGGACCATGAGGTAGTCCACCTGTTGGATCGAGTTGACCAGCTCGAAGCCGAGACCGGGGATGGCGAGTAGGAACTCGACGACGAACGCTCCGGCCACCAGGCTGCTGATGTTGAGGCCCGCCGAGGCGAGCAGGGAGATCGACGACGGCCGGAGCGCGTGCCTCCACATGATGTAGCGATCCGACAGGCCCTTCGAGCGAGCCACGGTGATGAACTCCTCCTGCAGGGTCGCGATCAGGTCCGCCCGCAGGACTCGGAAGTAGATCACCACCGATCCGAGGGCGAGGACGATCGCCGGAAGGGCCAGGGAGTGGAGGTTTGAGACGACGTTCTGGCTGAGCGGAACGTAGGAGCTCGGTCCGGGGAAGACGTGGAAGTGGACGGAGAAGATCAAGACCAGGAGCACCACGAGGATGAACGGCGGCAGGGCGAGCAGGGCGAAGCTGGCGGTAGTTGACGCTCGGTCGAGATGACCGTTGGGACGTCGTGCGGATGCCAGCGCGAGAGGGATGGCGATGACCAGAGCGATCACCTGCGACATGATGATCAGCTCGAGGTCGATGGGGAAGGCGTGGCTCAGGGCCGACGAGACCGACTGGTGAGTGACGAACGACTGGCCCAGGTTCCCTTGGAGGACGTTGCTCATCCACGTCAGATACTGATGCCAGAGCGGTTGGTTGAGACCGAGCTGAGCCATGAGGACCGCTCGGTTGTGGGCGGTGTCGTTCGGTCCAAGGATGGTGACCGTCGGATCACCCGGGAGGAGGTGGACGAGGAGGAACGCTCCGACCGAGATGGCGAAGAGGATCCCGAGGAGCGTCAGGAACCGTCGGAGTAGATATCTCGCCATTGCCCCCCCCTACGA
The DNA here is from genome assembly GCA_017883125.1 of Acidimicrobiales bacterium. GTDB lineage: Bacteria > Actinomycetota > Acidimicrobiia > Acidimicrobiales > RAAP-2 > CAIUMH01. The sequence continues at coordinate 289 of JADGOD010000033.1, read as the reverse complement.
GCGCCGATGCTAGGCCACCGGGCACCTCGCGCGAGGGTGAACGTTTCTCCAATCGGATCCTCCGGCCGAAGGGCTGAACGTGGCTAGCATTCCACCGTGCCGAACCACACCGAAGCAGCGAGCAGCAGCGTGTCCGAGAGCCCGTGGGGCGGTTGGCGCAGCGAGGTCCCCGCCGTTCGGGGACTTCTGGCCAAGGTATCGCTCGCCCTCCTGGCGGTCGAGGCCGTGGTGGCTGTCTGGCTGCGCTTCTCCTCTCAGCCCCTGCTCTGGCTGGACGAGACGCTGACGG
>JADGOD010000266.1 GCA_017883125.1 Acidimicrobiales bacterium | reverse complement strand
GGCGTGGCGCCTCAGGGCCGAGACCGCCATGGCCGGACCGAGGTACGAGCCCCCGATCCCGATGGCGAGCACGTGGCGGAACCGCTCGCCGGTGGCCCCCACCCGGGACCCGCGGAGGACCGACTCGGTCAGCTCGCCCATGGCGTCGAGGGTGGCCACCGCATCGGCGATGACGTCTCTGCCGTCGAGCACCAGGATCGACGACCTCGAGGCGCGCATCGCGGTGTGCAGCACGGCTCGGCCCTCAGAGGTGTTGACGTGATCACCGCCGAGCATCGCTTCACGGAACGCCTCGAGACCGGTCTGGCGGGCCAGGGAGACCAGGGCGGCGAGGGCCTCGGCGTCGATGAGGTTCTTGGAGAGGTCTGCGGTGATCCCTGCCGCCGTGAGCGTCATCGCCTCGACGCGTGTCGGATCGGCGGCGAAGAGCTCGGAGAGCGACGCCGACCTCAGCGACTCGGCCGAGCGGGCGAGCGCTCCGAACGAAGGCGCCGAGGTGATCTGGGGGCGCCCCGTCTCGGTCACGCCACCGCCCGGGCCTTGTCCTCCACCGAGCGGAGCAGGGACCGCCACGAGGCCACGAAGGCGTCCTTGCCCTCCTCCTGGAGCCTGGTGGCCAGCGCGTCGATGTCGACGTGGTCCCCGGCGGTACCCAGCACCTCGGCGGCGGTCCCGCCGTCGTCGGGAAGCAGGCCGGAGAGCTCTCCGTGGTCGTGGAAGGCCAGCAGCGTAGAGTCCGGCATGGTGTTGACGGTTCCCGAAGCGGCCAGGTTCTCGACGTAGAGCGTGTCGGAGGCCGCGGGGTCCTTGGTCCCCGTGCTGGCGAAGAGGAGCCGCTGGATCGGCGCACCGGCGGCGACCAGGTCGGCGACCCTCGGCGTCGCCACGAGGCGGCGATAGGAGGCGTAGGCCTCGGCGCCGACGGCGTTGCCGATCCTGTTGACCAGCTCGGCGGGCACCGTCTTGGCCGTGGCGACGTCCCAGCGGCTGATGAAGAGCGAGGCCACCGATGCGACGTTGAGATCCTCGCCCCTCTTCGCCCTCCGCTCGAGGCCGGCCAGGTAGGCGTCGGCCGCCGCCTCGTACTGCTCGGGCGAGAACAGGAGGGTGACGTTGACCGGGACCCCCGACGCGATCACCTCGGTGATGGCGGGGAGGCCCGCCGGGGTGCCGGGGATCTTGATGAACAGGTTGTCGCGGGTCGCCTCTTCATAGAGGCTCAGCGCCGCCTCGATCGTGTCGGTGGTGTTGTCGGCCAGCTCGGGGGAGACCTCGAGCGAGACCCAGCCGTCGACCCCGCCGGTGGCGGTGTGGACCGGGGCGAAGAGGTCCGCCGCCCGTGTCAGGTCCTCGAGGGCGAGGGCGAAGAAGAGCTCCTCGTCGCTCAGCCCCATGTCGGTCAAGCCACGGATCTGGCTGTCGTAGGCGCTCGAGTTCTTGACGGCCTTCTCGAAGATTGACGGGTTCGAGGTGAGCCCGGTGACCGAGAACCGCTCGATGTACGACCCGATCGTCCCGTCATCGAGGAGATCACGGGTGATGTTGTCGATCCAGATGCTCTGGCCCGCTGCGGAAAGCCTTGCCGTCGGTGTCATCGATGCTCCCTCGTCCATCCCCAGATCCTGCCAGGCTCGCCGGAGGTCGAGCGACGCCCCTCTCGGGAACCGATGCTGGACGCTCTAGCGAGCCGGAGGACGGGTGAAGGCGTCGAGCTGGGCGAGCGAGGCGTCGAGCTCTCCGGCCCGGCGGCGGCGGGCCACGTCGGCCTCGGCCAGCTGGGCGGCGGTCGGCGGCCTCACCCCGCTGCGCAGCAGGCGCTCGGCCTCGAGGGCGAAGACCACCCCGCGGAGGCCCTCGGCCACCGAGGAGGTCGCCTGACGGCTCTGCTCGTCGGGGGCGTTGGCCGCCGAGCGGTCCAGGGTGCGTGCGGCGTCCTCGGCCTGGGCGCGGACCTGGTTGACCTGCTCGTCCCCACCGGTCGGCTGGGCCAGCAGCAGGGTGCGGGCCAGGCTGGCGGTCTCGAGACCGGCACGGGCCGAGGGGATCCAGGTGTCGGTGGCCTGCTTGCGACGGCTTGCGCCGATCAGCGCGGCCACGGCGGCGGCGATCAGGGCCAGGACGGCGATGCCGCCGAGGATCCACGCCCACGTCGACGCGCTCGAGGAGCTGGTGGCTGCCGTCGTGGTGGTGGTCGGCGTCGTCGTGGTGGTGGTCGTGGTCGGAGCCAGCGTGGTGGTGGTCGAGGCCACGGTCGTGGTGGTGGCCGGGGCCAGTGTGGTGGTCGTCGTCGGAAGCGTGGTGGCGGCGGTCGCCGTGAGGCTGGGGGTGAGCACCGCGAGGAGCACCACGGACGTGGCGATGGCTCGGGATGCGCTGAAGCGGATTCTCACGGTTGGCCTCCCAGGTCACGAGGCACCCGATGGCCCCGTTTGGCGTGGCTCACACTACCGGAGCACCGATCCTCGGGCTGATGGTCTGGCCGCGTGCTGCACCCGGAAGGCTCAGACGCGGATGATCATCTCCGCGCAGGGGATCTCGAAGCGTCCCGAGGGGGCCTCGGCGAAGGCCCGCCAGCCCGCACTCAGCTCCTCGAGCTCGGATCTCTGGGCCAGCTGGTTGGCGAGGGCGACGTCGGCGAACGAGGAGCTCACCACCCGCTCGGCCCAGAGCGTCCCCCACCACGACCGCTCGGCGGGTGTCGAGTAGACCCACGTGCTCTCGGTGACGGTGACGTCCGAGCAGCCGGCGCTCTCGGCCCACTCGGCGTAGAACGCCCCAGCGTCGGGCTCTCCCCCCACGCAGCGGGCGGTCTGGTCGTAGAGCTCCCGCCACCTCGAGATCAGCGGCGACTCGGGCTCCCATCGCATCGCCGAGTAGTTCGAGTCACGCGCCGCGATCACCCCGCCGGGGCGCACCACCGCTCGCAGCGCCCGGAGCGCACCAACCGGATCGGGGAGGTGCTGGAGGACCATGTGGAGGTGGACCGCATCGACGCTGTGCTCGGCGAAGGGCAGGGCGTAGACGTCGGCCATCACCATGGGGGTGGCCGGGCTCGTCCCCGCCGCCTGGGTGAGGATCTCGAGGGTGCGGTCGATGCCGATCACCTTCCCCCGAGGGACCAGCGCGCTCAGGTCCGCCGTGATCGTGGCCGGCCCGCACCCGATGTCGAGGACGACCCAGTCGTCCTCGAGGACCTGGGTGAAGTACGCCGCCGAGTTCTCTGCCGTCCTCCAGCCGTGCGAGGCGAGCACGCTGTCGTGGTGGCCGTGGAGGTAGCGGGACTCTTCGCTCATCGCCCTCCAACCCTACGACGCCTCGATCATCGGACGAGTACCCTCCAGCCAGAAGGCGAACGCTCTACCCGAGGAGCTCAATGAGAACCGACCCAGATCTGCCTCGTCGCCGCCATCGATTCGAGTCGTACCTTCTCGGCCTCGGTGTGACGATCCTCGCCGTCATCGTCATCGTCGCTGTCGTCGGAGCAGTCAACATCTCGGACACGGTCACCACCACCGACAGCCAGCAGAAGGCGCTCGCCCCCTTCTACGTCGCTCCCTCGGGCTGGCAGGCCAAGGCGCCAGGGACACTGCTTCGCAGCGAGGCTGTCTCGGGGGTTCCCTCTGGCGGACTCGGCTGGCGCGTGCTCTACGTGACCCAGAAGGCCGACGGCTCTCCGGCCGTTAGCTCAGGGCTGATCTTCGCTCCCGGTCCCCAGAGCCCCGCCGCCCCCCTCACGGGCCGCTATGTGGTGGCGTGGGCGCACCCCACCGTCGGCATGGGCGACGCGTGTGCTCCTTCACGGACCCCAGACGTCGAGTCCGACGTCCAGGGCCTGGCCAACTTCCTCTCCGCCGGGTGGGTGGTGACCGCCACGGACTACGCCGGACTCGGGACGGCGGGGACCGAGGAGTACCTGGTCGGTCTCTCCGAGGCCCACGACATCCTGAACTCTGTGCGGGCCGCCCAGCAGATCCCCGAGACCGGTGCCGGCACGACCATGGCTGTCTGGGGGCACTCCCAGGGAGGCCAGGCTGCTCTGTGGGCGGCCGATCAGCGCTCGTATGCTCCCGAGCTCAACGTGATCGCTGTGGCGGCAGCTGCTCCCGCAGCCCAGCTGCCGATCCTGATCGACCACCAGTGGTCCACGCTCGGTGGCTCGCTCATCGCGTCAGAGGTGCTGCTCTCCTTCCCGGCGGTGTATCCCTCTGTGGCGGCCTCCGAGGTATCGACCACATCGAGCGAACGTGTCCGAGAGCTGTCGAACAAGTGCCTGCACGCCGCGCTGATCGACCTGGCCGTGTCCAATCTCTTCGGCGCCAAGCCACTGCTGACCACCAACCCGATGACGGTGCGGGCCTGGAAGGCCGCATTCGACGCCAACACCCCGCCCGCTCCGAGCATCCCGACGTTGATCGCTCAAGGGACGGCTGACCCGCTCGTGCTCCCCGGATCGAACGCCGCCTATCTCCAAGAGGCCTGCGCGGCGAGCTCCCCGATCCAAGGGATGTTCATCGGTGACCTCGGTCGCATGAAGGCCGGAGCAGCCAGCGCCCCGGCCGTCTTCACCTGGCTCCAGCAACGCTTCGCCGGCGTGCCGATGACCTCGACGTGCGGGACGATCCCACCGGTGGCACCCCTCGCGCCATGAGCTCCGCTCCCGGCCGAGGGACGTCGCGTGGTTGAAGCGGTGCTCCTCTGCGCCACGGCGGCCGGTTCTCAGTTCTGCTGCGAACTCGTCCCAAACCCGCTACGACACGTATCGTCCTATGCCGTCGGGGCCGTCGCCGGCATCGACGGCAGACGTCCCGATTCGATGGCCTCGAGGAACGTGGCGTAGTCAGCACGGTTCCGCTCGACGTATCCGAGAGCGAAGTCGACCATCGCCTTGTCGAAGGCCGCACCGTTGCCCAGGTACGCCGCGATGGCCGAGCGGTCGCCGCTGCGAGCGTGCGCTCGGGCCAGCGTCCAGGCGCACAGGTCGAGGTACGGCTTGGCCACCTTCGGATTCTGGATGTTCTCGAGGTCGGGCGAGGCCTTCCCGTCGTGGAACTGGCGGAAGTAGAAGTCGTGGGACTCGGTCTCTGAGTAGGACGCCCGGAAGTGCCCGAGGAAGATGTCCGGGGTGGTCTGCATGAGGCGCTGGCCGGCGACGACCCGCGCTCCGGCCGAGTCGTGGTGCGTCGGGCCGAGGTGGTTCTCGAGCACCGAGGGCATCGCCTCCTTCATCTGGATGATCAGCGGGTCCTCGATCCCCCGGCCGAGCATCAGGATGATGAAGCAGCGGGTGCCCACCGAGCCCACGCCGACGACCTTGCGGGCCATGTCCACCGCCTCGTAGGTGCTGAGCAGGTGCGCCCGGTCCGACGCCAGCGAGCCGGCGTACCCGTCTACGGCGAGCTTGATCACCTCCGGCGAGGTCCACTCGCCGTAGCTGCCGTCGAGCAGATCGGCGACCGGGACGACCACCGGTGGGTCGGCCATGAAGGCCAGGCGGCCGTTCTCGAACGACGTGAGCTTGGAGAACGCACGCCTCGACGTGCTGCGACGGGCCTTGGCCACGATCTCGTCGACCGGTGAGCGTCCCTTGTCGGTGAAGATCTCCCGGAGCTGGACGAGATTGGACTCGATGTCGAGCCGCTGGTACCAGACGTCCAGGTTCCCCATCTTCTCGAGCGCGAGCATCGCCGTGCGATAGCTCTCCGCCGCCCCGAGGACCGTGGCGATGACCATCTTCTCGGAGAAGTTCTGGAAGCTCAGCGCCGTGGCCGCCGAGGCCACGAGGCGCTTGACGTCCCATTCGAAGGGACCCGGGAGGGTCTCGTCGAAGTCGTTGACGTCGAAGGTGAGGCTGCGCTCGGGGGAGAGGAAGACGCCGAAGTTGGCGATGTGGGCGTCTCCGCAGAGCTGAACCTCGATCCCCGTCGAGGGGGTGAGCGCCGAGTCGTACGCCATGATCGCGGCGGCTCCCCGGAGAAAGGAGAACTCGTTCGCCGCCATGCGCTGGTAGCGCAGCGGTACGAGGTCGGGCACCCGATCGGTCGCCTGGGCCTCGAGGAGGGCGACGGGGTCGAACCCCGCCGGCCGGTCGCCGATCACACCAAGGGACTTGCGCGGCAGCTCGTCTCGGCGAAGCCGGCCGGCGTTGCGCCCGGCGGTCGTCGAACCGGTGAGAATCGTCATCTCGCTCATTGCGCCTCCTTGTTGGAGAGTCTCCCGATCACCCGCTCGGTGGGGGCGAGCGACTCGGGCTCTGGCTCCCGCCGAAGTCGACGACCGAGTCGGCCTCCGATCAACACAATGAGTATGACATTGAAGATCACGATCTGGATGGGGAAGGCCACCACCGCGGTGGCGGCCACGCTCACCGTGGTCAACGTCAGCAGCGCGTTGACCAGTGAGGCGGCGTAGGTCGAGACGGACTCGGACTCGGGGGCCTTCCACGACTTGACGATCGTGGGCAGGCCGGCGAGGGCGTCGGCGGCCATGAAAGAGATCAGCGCCACGGTGTCGTTGCTGGTGAGCACCCAGACGACCAGCCCGCACACCGAGGCGATCCCGCAGGCGATGTCGAAGGGCCCGAGGCTCCAGACGGCGGACTTGTTGGCGAAGGAGGCCGCCAGGACGACGAGCGGACCGAACCCCACCGAGAAGGTCATCACCGATTGGAGGCCGACCCCCTGGCGGATCTCGGCGACGAAGGCGAGCATCGGGGCGATGGTCCACAACACCCAGGTCACCCGGTTGGGCTGGGTGACGCCCCGGAGGGTGTCGCGCGCATAGAAGAGGGTTCCCGAGAGGCCGATTGCCGCTCCGAGGAAGACCAGGTGGGGATCGAACACGACTCGCAAGTCTCCCACAACGTCTATTTGGCCTATTTGCTCCCCCGAGCCGATGTGGCTCAGTAATCCCCCCTGTGGCGTGGAAGAATCTCGGTGCGCTATGAGTCCCCCATCCCCCCAGACCCCGGCTCCTCGCGGGCACAAGCGCCGCAGGTCACGGCGCCGGGCCCGGATCATC